>NZ_RZOJ01000310.1:0-7143 GCF_003998845.1 Mesorhizobium sp. M4A.F.Ca.ET.022.05.2.1
CAGCACCGGCGCCTCGCCCTTTTCGCGCGGCGCCCGCCGCATCCGGCGGCCGGCCAGGAGCGCGTAGGCCGCCGACAGCGGCGACAGCGCCAGAACGCGCCAGTCCGGTTCTTCCCACCAGAAGGGCGGTGCTTCGGAGGTCACGCTACCTCCCGTTGGCGCCCTTCAGGCGCGACTTCACGATCAGGGGCTGGATATAAGGCTCCAGCGACTTCAGCGTGCGCGCCAGCGCGCCGCGCATCTCGTCGACGGTGGCGGCGCCGGCCGCCATCATCTCGTGGCGCGCCACCTCGTTGCTCAGCAGGAAGTTGACGGCGCCGGCCAGCATGTCGCGATCGCGCACCAGCTTGGCGCCGCCACTGTCGAGCAGGCGCTGATAGGCCTCGCGGAAATTCTGCACGTTGCGGCCGGCAAGCACCGCCGTCTCCAGCATCGCCGGCTCGAGTGGGTTCTGGCCGCCCTCGGAGGTCAGCGAGCGGCCAACGAAGGCGATCTCGGTCAGCCTGAGATAGAGACCCATCTCGCCGATCGTGTCGCCGAGCAGGATGTCGGTATCGGCCGTGATCCTGTCGCCCTTGCTGCGGCGGGCGAGCTTCAGGCCCATGCCGAAAATCTGCGCGGAGAGTGCCTCGGCGCGATCGGGATGGCGCGGCACGATAATGGTGAGCAGCCCAGGGTGGCGCCGATGCAAGGTGGCGTGCACTTCGGCCGCCACGACCTCCTCTCCGTCATGGGTCGAGATCGCCGCCCAGGTCGGCCGCTCGCCGATCTGCCGCCTCAGCGATGCGAGCGCCCGTTCGTCGACCGGCGGCGGGGCGGTATCCACCTTGAGGTTCCCCGACACCGTGACCGGCCGGGCACCGAGCGTGCGGAAGCGCTCGCCGTCGACATCCGACTGGGCAACGACATGGGCAAGGTTCTCGAATAGCGCCTCGGCGATGTTGGCGCGCTTCTTCCAGGACGAGAAGGAACGGTCGGACAGCCTGCCATTGACCAGCACCTGCGGCACGCGGCGGGCGCCGAGCTCCAGCATGGTCATCGGCCAGATCTCCGATTCGGCGATGATCGCGAGGTCGGGCCGCCAATGGTCGAGGAAGCGGCTGACTGCGGGTTTCAGGTCGAGCGGCACGTATTGGTGGATGATGCGGTCGCCAAGCCGCTCGTCGACGACCTGCGCGGAGGTGACCGTGCCGGTGGTGAGCACGATGTTGACGCCGTAGTCGAGGATGCTCTCGACCAGCGGCACGACTGCGAGGGTCTCGCCGACGCTGGCCGCGTGGATCCAGATCATCGGCCCTTCAGGGCGTGGACGGCCGGCGACGCCATAGCGCTCGCGCCGGCGCACGCGGTCCTCCTTGCCCCTGGACGTGCGCCAGGCGACGTAAGGACCGATCAGCGGATAGGCGGCGGCGCCCGCGTAGCGGTAGGCCGACAGCATGGTGCGCGCCCAGCGCTCGCTCATTTCAGGCCGTCCACGAGGCGATAAACCTCGGTCGTTGCCGCGTTGATCGCGGCGGTGACTTCCTGGCGCTTGCGTTCCATCTCGGCGTCGTCGGCATCGGCCGGCACGAATACCGGCGGCCCAACGATAACCGCTGAGCGGCCGAAAGGCAGGTTAATGGTGGTTTTGTCCCAGCTTTTTTCAAGCACCTTGCGGCGGCTGGTGGCGATCGCCGAAGGCAGGATCGGCCGGCCGGACAGTCGCGCCAGAAGCACGATGCCCATTCCGGCGTCGCGCGGCGTACCGTGCGGGATGTCGGCGATCATGGCCACGTTCTTGCCGGTGCTAAGCGATTTCTTCAGGGCAATCAAAGCCTTGGCTCCACCCTTGTCGAGATGCCTTGAACTGTCGCGCCCCCCCGAGCCGCGCACCGCCTCGATGCCGAACTTCTCAAGCATCAGCGCGTTGAGCTCGGCGTCGGCGCTGCGCGAGACCATGGCGACCAACGGCCTGCCCTTGGGATAATACGCAGGCGTCAGCAGATGCTGGCCGTGCCAGAGCGCGATGATGCCGGGCTCCAGATGCGCGTAGGCGCCGCCGGCGACCTGAGTCGACCCCTTGACCAGCGGGCTGGTCAGGCGAACCAGACGGACGAAATTGGCGAACAGGCCGGCGATGAAGTTCTTGACGAATCGCGATTGGGCCAGCGGCTCGCGGATCCGGCGCCAGAGCGTGCGGGTCGTGCCGCCGCGCCGCACCGCGGGGCTGGTGACCGGCCCTTTCACCGCTTCATGCTCCATCGGTCTCAACCGGCGGCCCTGCTGTCCGGATCGAGCAGCCGGTGCAGGTGAACGACGAAATAGCGCATGTGGGCATTGTCGACGCTGGCCTGCGCCTTGGCTTTCCATGCCGCGTGCGCGGATTGATAGTCCGGATAGATGCCGACGATGTCGAGCCCATCGAGGTCGCGGAATTCGGTTCCGCCCAGCTTTTTCAGCTCGCCGCCGAACACCAGGTGCAAAAGCTGCTTCTTTCCGTCTTCCACGGCCATGTCGGTCCTTCACATATCGTGAGTTTGCAAAGGTCTAGACCAAAGCCGCCGACTTTGGAACCTTTGATGATGGTTCAACTCTCCAGCCCGGCGATGACGCCGGCAAGCACGTCGAGCAAGGCGCCGCTGCCGGCGGCCAGCGCGCCGTGGTGAATCACCGAGCCGGCATAGCGTGGCGGGCGGCCGTGCCGGTCGAGCAAGGCGCCGCCGGCCTCGCGCAGGATGAGGTCGGCGGCGGCGATGTCCCAGTCGTGCGCGTTGGGCTTGACGAAGGTGGCGTCGAGCTTGCCTGCGGCGATCATCGCCAGGCGGTAGGCCAGCGAAGGAATGTAGGGCGTGCGATGCAGCCGGCCCTGCCAGGCTTCCGGCAACAGGTCGACCAGCGGCTTCGGCCCGCCGATATCCACGGTGTCCGCCAACGCCCGCACGCGGATCGACTCGCCGTTCAGGAAGGCGCCTTCGCCGGGCAGCGCCCAATAGGTCTCGTGCTTGGCCGGGCATTCTAGGACGCCGGCGAGTGTTACGCCGTTTTCCACGACCGCGACGCTGACGCACCAGGAATGCAGGCCATCGAGAAAACCGCGCGTACCGTCGATCGGATCGACAACGAAGGTGCGGCGCGCGGCGAGCCTGGCGTGGTCGTCGGCGGTTTCCTCCGACAGCCAGCCATAGTCCGGCCGCGCCTTGAGCAAGGTCTCGCGCAGATAGGCATCTGCCGCATGGTCGGCCTCGCTGACCGGCGAGGTGCCGCCCTTCATCCAGACTTGCGGGCTGTTGCCGAAATAGCGCATGGCGATCGCGCCTGCCTCGCGGGCGGCGTCACGCAGCAGGGCGAGGTCCCCGCGCGCTCCGGCCAGGATGAGCGGGTCACGCGCCGGCAAGGGTCATGCCTTCGATGAGCAGCGTCGGCGCGGCGGTGCCGAAATTGCGGTCGAGGTCGCTTGCCGGCACCATGTTGAGGAACATGGTCTTCAGATTCGAGGCAATCGTCACCTCGGCGACCGGATAGGCAAGCTCGCCATTCTCGATCCAGAAACCGGAGGCGCCACGGCTGTATTCGCCGGTGACCATGTCGACGCCCTGGCCAAACACTTCAGTGACATAGAAGCCGCTCTTCAACGACTTGATGAGATCCTCCGGCGCCCGTTCGCCCGGCTCGATGGCAAGATTGGTCGAGGATGGCGAGACCGAGGAGCCGCTGCGCGCGCCCCGTCCGTTGGTGACCAGGCCGAGCTCGCGGGCCGCCGAGGTCGACAGGAACCAGTGGTTCAGCACGCCCTTGTCGACCATCAGCAGCTTCTGCCCCTCGACGCCTTCGCCGTCGAAGGGACGCGAGGCTTGGCCGCGTCGCCTGAGCGGCTCGTCGGTGATAGTAACTGCAGCCGATGCCACCTGCTTTCCCATCATGTCGCGCAGGAAGCTGGTCTTGCGCGCCACTGCCGCACCGTTGATGGCGCCGGCGAGATGGCCGGCGATGCCGCGCGCGACGCGCGGATCGAACACCACGTCGACCGGCCCGGTCGCCGCCTTGCGCGCGCCGAGGCGGCGCACCGCGCGCTCGCCCGCCTTGCGGCCGATTTCTTCGGGCGCGTCGAGATCGGCGAAATGTTGGCGGGAAGAAAACTCATAGTCGCGCTCCATGCCGGTGCCCGCACCGGCGATGACGCTGGTCGAGCGCGAGAAGCGCGAGGCGACGTACTGGCCAACGAAACCATGCGAGGTGGCGAGCACCAGCCCGCCGAGGCCGGCGCTGGCGCTGCTGCCGGCCGAATTTGTGACGCCGTTCACCGCAAGCGCTGCGGCTTCGGCAGCAAGTGCTGCCTCCTTCAACGCGTCGGCCGGGACCTCGGTGGCGTCGAACAGGTCGAGGTCGCGTGGCTTGCCGGCCAAAAGCGCGGGATCGGCAAGGCCCTGATAGGGATCCTCGGGCGACACCTTGGCCATGGCGACGGCGCGTTCTGCCAGCGCCTTGGGGTTCGAGGCTGCGGTCGCGGAGACGCTCGCCACCCGCTGACCGACGAACACGCGCAGCGCGACATCCTCGCTCTCCGACGATTCGGTGCCCTCGACCTTGCCCAGCCGCACCGAAACGCCGGCCGAACGGCCGCGCACGGCGACTGCGTCGGCGGCATCGGCGCCGGCGCGCTTCGCAGCCTCGACGAGCGCCGCGACGCGGTCGGTCAGTTTCGCTGCGTCGAGCTGGTCGGTCATGCACTTGATCCTGTCTCTTCGGCCCGATTGGGCGGCTGCCGCACCATCTATTGTTCCCCTGTCGCTTGTGCAATGGCAGAAGGGCAATCAGGATGCCGCGACCCATTCGCGCCCGAACCGGCCGGAACAACCGGGCCGGAGCATCGTCAAACTGCCAGGAGCCTTCGCCATGACGCCTTTCCATCTCGCCTTTGCGGTGCGTGATCTCGATGAAACCCGCGCTTTCTATGGCGAGGTGCTGGGCTGCGCCATCGGTCGCTCCTCGGCGACATGGGTTGATTTCGACCTCTACGGCCACCAAATGTCGGCGCATTTGCGGCCGCGGGCATCCGGCGCCGCGCGCGACGGCCAGGTCGACGGCGTCGCGGTCCCGATTCCGCATTTCGGCGCGGTGCTCACGATGGACGAATGGCAGCGGCTCGCCGCCCGGCTGGAAGCCCGCGACGACATAGACTGGCTTGAGCGACCGATGGTGCGCTTCAAGGGCGAGCCCGGCGAGCAGGCGACGCTGTTCATCCGCGACCCTTCCGGCAATGCGCTGGAGTTCAAGGGCTTCCGCTCGCTGGAGCAGATCTTCGCGCGTTGAGCCGACCGGGCCACGCCACGCGCTGAGCCGCCGCGCTAGTTCGCGCCCGCCTCGTACTGGCCGGCGATGAAAATTTCGAGGAAGCGCCGCCCGTCGCGGCGGGAGGCCTCCTGGCCGGCATCGTAATTGGCCATCGCCGTTTGCCTTTCCCTGAAGACGTCGTAGGCGCGGCGGGCGAGCGGCATGGCGGTTTCATAGGAATTGGTCTTGCTCACGATTATGCGCACCGCCGTGGTCAGGACATATTCGGCAACTTGCGGGTCGTCCCGCGAGACGTCCAGGCGCTGTCATGCTTGCCGACGGCCCAGACGAAGATGTGATCGTGCCCGGCAAGCATCAGCAGCAGGCCCTCATCGTCGTCCAGCAGGGCCTGCACATCGGCCACCGACAGCGGTTTGGGATGGGCAAGATCGGCATAGCGCGGAAAGGATTCGGCAAGCCTGGCGTCGACGCCAGCCAGTTCGGCGCGCAGCGAATCGATCTCGCCGCGCAGGCGCACCAGCGCGTCGGCGTGATCGGCACCAGCCGAACCAGCCTGCCCCAGCGCCTTTTCCTTCCCGGCGACCATGGCCACGAGATCCTGGCGCTCGCGCACAATGCCCGCCAGCTCCGGCGAGCCGGCGGCGGCGCGCAGGCCAAGCTGCTGCAAGGCGTTGCCGGCGGAGGAAAGCAGCGCCCATTGCGCCGCCTCGAACGCGTCCTCGAGGGGGCGGTCGGCCGCCTGCACGACCGCTGACGCGGTGAAGAATGCAAGCCCGGCCGCCACCACACAGATGCGCGCCAGGCGCCAAGGCGCCCTCGGCGATTTCAGTTCAACCAGCCCCAATGACAACCCCTGCCCGCCGATCGCCACGCAGGGATACGCGGCGATCACACCATCATTGTGATGGGGAGGAATGGATGCAAGGGGCCGGAGCTTGCGCCTCGATCAGGCACCGAAGCGATCGGCGGCAAAAGGAGCGAGGCGATCGGCATCGACCCGGTGGCCGATCAATTCGGCGACCAAGCGTGCCGTGATCGGCGCAAGTGTCAGGCCGAGATGACCATGGCCGAAGGCGTGGATCACCCTGGAACTGCCCCGCGACCAGCCTATGACCGGCCGGGAATCGGGCAGCGATGGGCGAAAGCCCAGCCACTCGGACGACGCTCGGCCAAGGTCGGGGAAGAACTGCCTGACGCCGCGATCGAGCAGCGCCAGGCGGCGCGCATTTGCCGGTGCGGCATGCCCGCCCAACTCGACCGTGCCGGCGACGCGCAGCCGGCCAGCCATCGGCGTCATGTAGAAGCCGAGATCGACAGGACAGACCGGGCGATTGAGCAGAGGTGCGTCGGTCAGGAATTCGAGATGGTAGCCGCGTTCGGTTTCCAGCGGGATGCTGTCGCCGGCTTGCGCAGCCAGAGCGCGCGAGCGTGCGCCGGCAGCGACTACCACTGTCTTCGCTTTGACGCGGAAATCGGAACCGCCTAGCTCAACGCCACCAGCGTCAGCCCGCAGGCTGGTCACTTCGGCTCGGACCAGCAACGCGCCGCGGGCCGCGGCCGCATCGAACAGCCGGCGCATCACGAGGCTCGGATCGGCGACATTCATGGAGTCCGGGAAGTAAAGGCCGCGGGCGTGGGTTGCCTGCAGGCCGGGCTCCAGCCCGGCCACCTCTTGCGACGTCAGCACCTCCTGACGAACGCCAAGCTCGGCGCGCAGTGCCCGCCCGCCGGATGCGGCGGCAAAATCGCCCTCTCGGCGGTAGAGATAGAGGCAGCCGTTGCGGCGCAAAAGATCCTGCAGGCCGGCTTGCTGCGCCATCTCGGTCCAGGCCGGCAAGGCTTCGGCCAGAAGCCCCGCGAGCGCCAGTGCGT
>NZ_RZOJ01000311.1:0-7053 GCF_003998845.1 Mesorhizobium sp. M4A.F.Ca.ET.022.05.2.1
CAGAAGGCGCTGCGCATCTTCCTGCGCGACGCGGCGCCGATCAACATTCTCGCCAACCAGCTCGCCGTGAAGGGCGAGGGACAGGTGAGCTTCGTGCTGATCAAGGATGCCGGCCAGGGCGAGGTTGAGATCGAGCTGCCCAACCGCTACCGGATTTCGCCGCAGATCGCGTCGGCGATGCGCGCCGTGCCCGGCGTGGTCGAAGTGGAGCTTGTTTAGAGCCCGTTCCTTGTGATTTGCTGGCGATCCGAGGGGCGCCATGGATCCGCGAACAGCCGCTTTCGAACTGATACGGATGGTCAACCAATACCAGGTGTCGCAAGCGATCTCGGTCGCGGCGATGCTGGGCATCGCTGACCACATCAAGGACGGCGAGCGCTCGGCGGCTGAGCTGGCCAGCCTGACAGACACACATCCGCGCGCACTCTACCGCCTGTTGCGCGCGCTGGCGGCGGTGGGCGTCTTCCACGAAGGCGAGGACGGACGGTTCTCGCTGACGCCGCTCGGCGGCGCCTTGCGCTCGGACGCCGAGCATTCGGCAGCCCCCTGGGCGTCATTTGTCGGCCGGCCCTACTACCGGCAGGCGTGGAGCGATCTGCTCTACAGCATCCGGACCGGCAAGAACGCGTTCCGCCACGCCCACGGCAAGGGTGTCTGGGAGTACCGGATCGAGCATCCCGAGGAGTCGGTGATTTTCGATCGCGCGATGGCGGCGAACTCGCGCGGCGTGGCGGCGGCCATCCTGGCGGCATATGATTTTTCGCGCTTTCCGGTGATCATGGATGTCGGTGGCGGCAGGGGCACGCTCCTTGCCGAAGTCCTCGCCGCCAGTCCCGGCAGCCGCGGCATCCTATTCGACCAGCCGCATGTGGTCGCGGCGGCCGGCCCGGTGATGGACGAGAAGGGTGTCGCCGATCGCTGCGACATCGTCGGCGGAGATTTCCTCGCCGTGCTGCCCGAGGGAGCAGACGCGCTGCTGCTGAAATGGATCGTGCATGATTGGGACGACGAGACCAATCTCGCCATACTGAGGAACTGCCGCAAGGCTCTTCGGCCGGACGGCAGGTTGCTGGTGCTCGAGGCCGTGCTCGCGCCGCCAAACGAAGGGGCGCGCGCCAAATTCGCCGACCTCAACATGCTGGTGGCGCCGGATGGCCAGGAGCGGACAGCCGACGAATACAGGCTGCTCCTGGCAAGGGCCGAGTTTGAGGTGACGGAGATCATCGAGGCCGGGCAGCACATTAGCATCGTCGAGGCGAGGCCGGCGTGATCGGCAAGTAGGCCGCCCGCCGATGCCGTCGAACCGTGAGGAACGAACCTTTCCTATGACGCCGCAATCTCTGCCGGTTCTGGCGCTTTGCGCTGCAGATTGAGTAGATTGCCCAGTAGGATCAGCAGCGCGCCGCCAGCGGTGAAGGCATCGATCTGCTCGTGGTAGAGCAGCCAGCCGATCAACGCTGACAACGGCACGCGCAAAAAATCCATCGGTGAGATGACAGTGGCGTCAGCGTAGGCAAGCGCGCGGGCCATGCAGAAATGCGACGACATGCCGGTGAAGGCGATCACCACGATCCATGGCCAGAGCTCGAGCGACGGGGTGCGCCATTCGTAGAGCGCCGGAGCCAGGCCGAGCACGGACTGGATGATGAGCATCCAGAAGATGATGCTGACGACGCTGTCGGTGCGTGTCAGCGACTTGACCATCACCACCGAGGTGCCGAAGCAGACCGCCGCGCCCAGCACGATGAGCTGTCCCACGTTCATGGAACCGAGGCCCGGACGCACGATGATCACCACCCCGACCAGCCCCAGAACGATCGCCGCCAGCCTTGGCCGCGAGAGCCTCTCGCCAAGGAAGCTGACCGCCAGCAAGGCCGTCCAGATCGGCGTCGTGAACTCGATCGAGATCAGCACGGCAAGCGGTATCAGCGTCAGCGCGTAAAGCCAGGCGGCCTGACCGGAATAGTGAACGACGTTGCGTGCAAGGTGGGCGAGCGGACGCTCGGTGCGCATCGCGGCGAAGCCACCGCTCATCATCACCAGCGGCAGCAGGATGAGGAAGCCGATGACCGAACGCAATTCCAGCACCTGGAAGACGTTGAGCTCGGCCGTCGTGGCGCGGCCGGCGACCGACATCGCCAGGAACGAGGCGATCGACAGCGCCATCCAGAACGCGGCCTTGGAGATCGAGGGAGCGGGTGCCATGCGCGTTATGTCGCAAGCCGGCGGGCCCGCCGCAACCGCTAGTCCACGCATTCGACTGGGCCAGCCGATGCGGCGTTAAAAAACAGTCACGTTGAAGGCGGAACCTGGGGTCGCCGCAGGCGTTCGAGTCCCTGTATCCGCGCTTAGGCATTTCCGATTCTACCGGGGGAGACCTTCGATGAAATCAATGCTGCTGCTTCTGCTCGCGGGCGGCCTGACCGCCGTGAGCCCCGCGCATGCCGACGATGCAGATTTCCTGCGCTCGTTCCAGGGCAGTTTCGCCGGCAACGGCACCGTCAAGGTGACCACCAACGCGCCGACGGTGAACGTCTCCTGCACCTTCAATTCCGGCGCGACGTCGACTTCGCTGTCGCTCGACGGCAATTGCCGAGGTCTCGTGCTGGTGACGCGGGCGATCAGCGCGGATTTGAAATCCAACGGCAAGGGCTATACCGGCGTTTATGTCGGCTCCCGTACCGGGCCGGCGCGGTTGAATGGCAAGCGGTCGGGCAATGCGCTCAGCCTCGCAATCCGATGGGCCAAAGAGGTGAATGGCGACCGGACGGCGCGGCTAACCGTCGAGAAGACCAGCGGGGACGGCATGCGGCTCACCGTGACAGACGCCGATCCGAAAACCGGCAAGACGGTGGTGACAAGCCGGATCGATCTCAAACGCACGTGAGTGGCGGAAGCCGAATTCGATCACTCCTCGATCGGCTCCGGCGGATTGGCGCCGCGGCCCCTGCCGAACGTATAGCCGGTTTCCACGGCCTTCTTGCCGAACTTGTCGCGCAATGAATCGATGGCGCCTTCGGCCAGCGCGCGCTTGCGCGACTGCACATCAACCAGATCGGGCGGATCGGCCTTCCCGTCGTCGGAGAGATCGCTGACGCCGATCCCGAGCAGGCGGTATTTCGTCCCGTCGGCCTCCCGGCGCAGCAGGTCGAGGCCGGTCTGGAAAATCCGGTCGGCCAGACGGGTGGGGTCGCCAAGCTGGCGGTTGCGCGTGCGGAGCTTGAAATCCTGCGTCTTCAGCTTCAGCACGACGGTGCGTCCGGCAATGCCCGACTTCTTCAGCCGAGCCGAGACCTTTTCCGACAGAGCCCGTAGCACGGGGACCAGTTCGGCCATGGTGCCGATGTCAGCGTCGAAGGTCGTTTCGGCCGACACGCTCTTGGCGTCGCCGCCAGGGTCGACGCGGCGGTCGTCCTGCCCGCGCGAGAGCCGGTAGAGCCGGTCGCCCATGACGCCGTAGCGGCGCATCAGCTCGGCCCGCTCCATGCGCTGCAGCTGACCGATAGTGCGAATGCCGTCGCGTTCCAGGGCGGCCGCGAAGGCCTTGCCGACGCCCCAAATCATCGTCACCGGCTGCTCGGCCAGGAAGCCGATCGCCTCGGCCTCGCCGATCACCGAAAAGCCGCGCGGCTTGCGGAAGTCGGACGCCACCTTGGCGAGGAACTTGCAGTAGGAAAGACCGGCCGAGACGGTGATGCCGAGCGCCTTTTCCACGGTCAGCGCGAAGCGCGCCAGCACCAGCGCTGGAGGCATGCCGTGCAGGCGCTCGGTGCCGGCAAAATCGAGGAATGCCTCGTCGATGGAGAGCGGCTCGACCAGCGGCGTCAGCGCCTGCATCAACGCGCGGACTTCGCGCCCAACGCGGACGTATTTCTCCATGTCTGGAGGAATGACCACCGCCTCGGGACAGGCTTCAAGCGCCTTGAACATCGGCATTGCCGAGCGCACACCGTGGATGCGGGCGATATAGCAGGCGGTGGAGACGACCCCGCGCCTGCCGCCGCCGACGATGACCGGCTTGTCCTTCAGCGCTGGATTGTCGCGCTTTTCGACCGCCGCGTAGAAGGCGTCGCAGTCGATGTGGGCAAGGTGAAGCCGGTAGAGCTCCGGATGGCGCACGAGCCTGGGGCTGCCGCAGCGCTCGCAGCGCCGCCCGCCGCCGCGCTGGAGGGCCAGGCAGTCGCGGCAAAAACCGTGTTCAGGATTGTTGACAGGAGCCGCCATCGATGCGAACATAAAGAGAACAAACGCAATGGTACGACAGTGCTGGGCCTGCAACAAGGCTGGCCTGGGGAGAACTTATGAGCACGACCATAGCGCCGCTGGCGCCCGAGCTCTGGGCGGATTTCGAGGATCTTTTCGGCAAGCAGGGCGCCTGCTACGGCTGCTGGTGCACGCATTTCCGGCTGGCGCCGGCGGTGCGCCGGGCTAACGACAAGCAGCGCAACAAGGATCATATCAAGGCGCGAATCGAGGCCGGGCCGCCGCCCGGGCTGCTGGCCTTCGAGGATGGCAAGGCGGTCGGCTGGATGCAGATCGGACCGCGCGCCGACGTACCCGAATGGAACAACCCGGGCAGGGGATCGGCGCCGGTCGACCCGGCCGATACCGCCGACGCCAGTGTCTGGGCGATTTCCTGCTTCTTCATCCGCGTCAAGGCGCGGGGCAGGGGCATCTCGCATCGCCTCGTCGAGGGCGGCATCGAGTTTGCCCGGCAGAACGGAGCCCGGCTGGTCGAGGCCTGCCCGATCGACCTGTCGCGCGATTCGCGTTCGATCGGGCTGTTCGTCGGCTCATCGCGGGTCTTCGAGAAGGCCGGGTTCGAGAGGGTTGTCGAGCGCAAGCCCGGCCGGCCGCTGATGCGGCTGGTGCTTTTGCAAGGCGACTAGCCTTTGTCTTGCGGCTGTGATGGTATTTGCCTACCAGAAGCGCGAAGCGATTTTGTCTTCCGAGGTCAACGGAGAATCGACGTGAAGCGTGTCCTGCCCCTAGTTTTCCTTCTCTCGCTCGGCGCGCCGGCTTTCGCCCAGACGGTCGATAGCCAAGGCGCAAAGCAGCTTTCCGAGGACCTGTCCCGCTACGTCGGCAGGAAGGCGCTCGACACTGGTATGCTCAAGGTCTCCGTCGAAGGCGACGCCTACCGGGTTGCGATTGATTTCAAGGCGCTGATCGAGGCCCTGCCGGACCAAAAGCTGCTTAAGTTCGATGTCGCTCCTTACATCCTGAAGGTGAAGCCGCGCAGCGACGGGTCCTGGGACGTCTCGATGGATTTCTCGCAGAGCGCATCCTTCGAGTTCAACGGGCCGGAAGGACTGCAAAGCACACAGTTCACCGTCAAGGACGGCAAGGGCAGCGGCGTCTATGACCCCGCGCTCGCAGCCTTCACCAGCGGCGTCAGCACCATAGCCAGCATGACGATGACGTCCAAGGACGCCAAGCAGCATGTGGATGCCAGCTTCGGCGCCGGCACGGCGAACTTTGCCGCGACCAAGGCCGCCAATGGCGGCGTCGACGTCACGATGACGCAGAAGATGTCGAGCTTCACCGAGGCAGTCAATTTCGACGATCCCGAGAGCGGGATGAAGTTTCCGGTGACGATAAAGTCGCCGGAGCTGTCGGTGGATGCGAACGGCAAGGGCGTGCGGACCAAGCCGCTGCTCGACCTGCTCGCCTTTGCCGTGGCCAATGAGGACGAGGCGACGCTGAAGGCGAACCAGGCGCAGCTCAAGTCGCTGCTGCTGGCCGCGCTTCCGCTGTGGGAACGGCTCGACGGAGCGTATGGGTTCAAGGATTTCGCGGTTGAGAGCCCGGTCGGCACTTTCGGCGCCACGCAACTCAGCACGGCGTTTGGAATGGACGGCATCTCTCAGAGCGGCAAGATCAACTACGCGATCAAGGCATCAGGCCTGACGATCCCGCAGCAAATGCTGCCTGGCTGGAGTGTGGCGTTGCTTCCCACCGATATCGACCTGAACTTCGGTGGCGCCAACATCGACCTCGACAGCATGGCGAAGAAGGCGATCGAAACGCTTGATCTCAATAAGAATCCGCCGCTGCCGGAAGATTTCGGCGACCAGATCTCCGCCGATTTCCTGGCCAAGACGCCCAAGGCCGTCATCGGCCACAGCACCCTGAAGAACAAGGACATCGAGATCGCGCTGGAAGGCGAGATGACCTTCCCCGGCGAGAGGCCGGATGCGAGCATGACCGTCAACATCGCCGGCTACGACAAGATCGTCGAAGCCCTGCAGACCGCGGCCAAGACCGACCCGGAAGCCGCGCAGTATTTTCCGATGGTGCTTGCGGTCAAAGGGTTCGGCAAGACGCTGCCGGACGGACGTATCGAATGGGCGATCAACGCCAAGCCCGATGGTTCGGTGACGGTCAATGGCGCCATGCTGAAGCCGGCCGACCCGGTCCAGGACGACAGCACCGATCCGGATGACAGCGCCGACCAGGATGTCATTCCCGGCGAGGGCAACAGCGGGTCGGGCGCGAAGCTGCAGCCCTGACGCATTTTCAGGAAAGCGCGGAGCGGTTTCCCGCCCCGAGTTTTAGAGTCCGAGCGCGCTGGCGATCTTCGGCGCCGCCTCGTGCCAGTCCTCGACCGAGACGATGCCGTCAGGCGTTGGCGGCAGGAAGGCGCGCAACGAATTGTCGGCCATCAGGTGGAAGAGATGCGCGTCGGCCACCGAATTGCGCACCGATGCAAGGTTGTACGGCTGGTCGTCGACGAAGGCGACCGGCCGGCCCTTGGCGCCGCGCAGTTTGGCGACGGCCGGGCCTTTCGCCATTTCGGTCGTCAGAAGCGGGTAGGTCAGCCCGAGCGCATCGAGATGGGCGCGGCGCACCGCGCGGTGCTTGTGCGGCATGGCCGTCAACAGCACGATCTCGGCGCGGCCGCCAAATGTTGACAGCGCTTGCGCCGCGCCGTCGGTGACGCTTTGCCACTCGGCCTGGGCGTCGAAGAACTCGCCGAGCAGCGCCGTCACCTCCGCCTGCTCGATCAGCCGGCCGCTCGCCGTCTCGGCGATGTTGCCGGTGAGGCGGAAG
>NZ_RZOJ01000312.1:0-7053 GCF_003998845.1 Mesorhizobium sp. M4A.F.Ca.ET.022.05.2.1
CTACCGCGCCGGGCCGGAAGCGAGGACTTTCCTCTCGCTGCTGTCGACGGCCATGGCGATCGAGGTTCGCCTGACCGACATGCCGAACATCCACGGCCTTCCCAACCTGCCCGGCTTCGTCGAGCATCGGCACGATCAATCGGTGCTGACGATCCTTGCCAGGCAGCAGGGCGCCGCCATTTTTCGCAGCCCGTCGCAGGAGTGGCACGATCCATCGGCGCCGGCGAGCGAGCAGCCGTTCGGCCAAACGGTGTTTGTGCACCGCAGGCGAAACCTCCCCTATTTCAGGTGGCTTTACAGGCGCCTGCGTCAGAAATACACGGCCGGCCAAGGCTTCCTTTGATCATGCCCGATCTCTCGCGAGAGCCCGGCGGCATTCAAGCTTCCGCACCATAGTCTGAGGGCCCGTTCAGTCGGGCAGATAGATTTCCGCCTTCATGAAGGTCTTCGCGCGGCCTGTGATGCGCACACGGTCTCCGGCCAGCTCGCACAATAAGTGACCGCCGCGCTGCGAGCACTGGAAAGCCGACAGCTCCGTCTTGCCGAGCTTTTCGGACCAATAGGGTATCAGCGTCGCGTGGATGGAGCCGGTCACCGGATCTTCGGGAATGCCCGCGCCGGGCGCGAAGTAGCGGGACACGAAATCATGGGTCTCGCCGCGCGCGGTGACGACCACGCCGAGAGGGTGGAACGTCGCAATCCCGGACAGGTCCGGGACAAAGGAGCGCACGGCGGTCTCGTCGGCCAGTTCGACGAACAGGTTCTCGAAGTTGCGAAAGCTCGCAACCGGGCGCGCCGAAACGGTATCCTGAAGCGCGGACGCCAGCTCGGCGTCCACGGGCTGCGGCGGAAAGCAGGGCAGATCGAGCTGGTAGGCGCCGTCGCGCCCGGAAACCCTCAGCTCGCCCACCCGCGTGGCGAAGGCCATGTCGCCGGCAATATCATGTTCCTGGGCTAGCACATGGGCGGTGGCCAGCGTGGCGTGGCCGCAGAAGTCGGCTTCATGGACCGGGGTGAACCAGCGCAGATCCCAGCCCTTACCGTTCGGCCGCGCAAAGGCGGTCTCGGCAAGGTTGTTCTCGTTGGCGATGGCCTGCATGACATCTTCCGGCGGCCAGTCCTCCAGGATGAGGACGGCGGCCGGATTGCCGTGGAAGGCCCGGTCGGCGAAAGCGTCGACCATGGTCAGTGTCGTCACTTCGCGCTCCCGGGATGGCTAGCTTGGCTGCATCGCGACCTCAAACGAGGTCACGCCGCTTCCAGCGCCGCCTTCACCGCCGCAATTGCGTCCTCGGCCTTCGAGGCGTCGGGGCCGCCGGCCTGGGCCATGTCGGGCCGGCCGCCACCACCCTGCCCGCCAAGCGCGGCGGACGCCACACGCACCAGGTCGACGGCGCTGAAGCGGGTGGTCAGGTCGTCGGTGACGCCGACGACGACACTTGCCTTGTTGTCCTCGCCGGCGCCGACGAAGACGACGACGCCGGAGCCGAGCGTCTTCTTGCCGGCATCCGCCAGCGGCTTCAGATCCTTCGGCGCCACACCGGAGACTGCCTTGCCGAGGAAGCCGACGCCGGCGATGGTCTCGTTCTCGGCCGGCACGCCGGCCGGCGAACGGTCACCCAGCGCCAGCCTCTTGCGCGCTTCGGTAAGCTCCTTTTCGAGCTTCTTGCGCTCTTCGAGCAGCACCTCGACGCGCGCCGCCACGTCGGCCGGCGAGATCTTCAGCGTCGAAGCGATCACCTTGAGCCGCTTGTCCTGCTCGTCGAGATGCTTGCGCGCCGCCTCGCCGGTCAGCGCCTCGATGCGGCGCACGCCGGCGGCGACCGCGCTGTCCGACACGATGCGCACCAGGCCGATATCACCGGTCGCCCTGACATGGGTGCCGCCGCAGAGCTCGACCGAATAGGGGCGGTTGGCCTTGGCGCCATGCAGGCCGGTGCCCATCGACACGACGCGCACCTCGTCGCCATATTTTTCGCCGAACAGCGCCATGGCGCCCTCGGCGATGGCATCATCGACCGACATCAGGCGTGTCGACACCGGGCTGTTCTGCACGACGATCTCGTTCGCCATGCGCTCGACCTCCTCGAGTTCATCGGCCGAGATCGGCTTGTTGTGCGAGATGTCGAAGCGCAGGCGCTCGGGCGCGACCAGCGAGCCCTTCTGCGCGACATGGGTGCCCAGCACCTCGCGCAGGGCCTCGTGGATGAGGTGCGTCGCCGAATGGTTGGCGCGCAGCCTGGAGCGGCGCGCATGGTCGACCTTGAGCTCGACGGCAGCGCCGGTCTTGACCGTGCCGCTTGCCACCCGGCCGAGATGCACGAACAGGCCGTCGGCCTTCTTCTGCGTGTCGGTGATCGCTATCGAGAAGCCTTCGCCGGAAACAATGCCGGTGTCGCCCATCTGGCCGCCGGATTCGCCGTAGAACGGCGTCTGGTTGACGATCACGGCAACCGTGTCACCCTGCGCGGCGCTGTCGACGGCCTTGCCGTCCTTGACCAGCGCCAGGACCAGGCCCTCCGCCTGCTCGGTCTCATAGCCGAGGAAATCGGTGGCGCCGGTCTGCTCGCGCACCGAAAACCACACCGTCTCGGTGGCCGCGTCGCCGGAACCCGCCCAGCTCTTGCGCGCCTCGGCCCGTTGCCGCTCCATCGCATCGGTAAAGCCGGCCAGATCGACCGAGATGCTGCGCTGGCGCAGCGCATCCTGCGTCAGGTCGAGCGGGAAGCCGTAAGTGTCGTAGAGCTTGAAGGCCGTCTCGCCATCCAGCATGTCGCCGGCGCCGAGCTTTTCGGTTGCCTCCGAGAGCAGGCCGAGGCCGCGCGCCAGCGTCTTGCGGAAGCGGGTCTCTTCCAGCTTCAGCGTTTCGGTGATCAGCGCCTCGCCGCGCCCCAGCTCCGGATAGGCCTGAGCCATCTCGCGCACCAGCGCCGGCACCAATTTCCACATCAGCGGCTCGCTGGCGCCGAGCAGCTGCGCATGGCGCATGGCGCGGCGCATGATACGGCGCAGCACATAGCCGCGGCCCTCATTCGACGGCAGCACGCCGTCGGCCACCAGGAAGCAGGACGACCGCAGATGGTCGGCGATGACGCGGAACGATGCGACGGTGTCCGCATCCGGACCGCGCCCGAGCGCCGATGAGGCGGCATCGATCAGATGGCGGAACAGGTCGGTCTCGAAGACGCTTTCCACCCCTTGCAGGATGGACGCCATGCGCTCGAGGCCCATACCGGTGTCGATCGACGGGCGCGGCAGGTCGATGCGCTCTTCCTTGGTCACCTGTTCATACTGCATGAACACCAGGTTCCAGAATTCCAGGAACCGGTCGCCGTCCTCTTCCGGGCTGCCGGGAGGGCCGCCCCAGATGTGTTCACCGCGGTCGATGAAGATTTCCGAGCACGGCCCGCAGGGTCCGGTGTCGCCCATCGCCCAGAAATTGTCGGAGGTCGGGATGCGGATGATGCGGTCGTCGGTGAAGCCGGCGATCTTCTTCCAGTAGCCGGCGGCCTCATCGTCGGTGTGGTAGACCGTGACCAGCAGCTTGTCTTTCTTTAGCCCGAACTCCCTGGTGATCAGGTTCCAGGCAAGTTCGATGGCGCGCTCCTTGAAATAGTCGCCGAAGGAGAAATTGCCGAGCATCTCGAAGAAGGTCAGGTGACGCGCGGTGTAACCGACATTGTCGAGGTCGTTGTGCTTGCCGCCGGCGCGCACGCTCTTCTGGGCGGTCGTTGCGCGCGAATAGGGCCGCTTCTCCAGGCCGGTGAAGACGTTCTTGAACTGCACCATGCCGGCATTGGTGAACATCAGCGTCGGATCGTTGCGCGGCACCAGCGGGCTCGACGCGACGACCTCATGACCCTCCTTGCGGAAATAGTCGAGGAATGTCGACCGGATCTCGTTCACGCCACTCATGGATGCTTGCCTTTTCGAGAGAACCGCCGGGGGTGCCGACGGCAAAATGGACATGGCCTTTTAGCGATCACGCCGCAGCCTGTCCAGAAACACGGAACTGGAGGAAAGTCCGGTTGTTGCCGGCTCTAGCCGGGCATCGCCCGAAACGCAAACCGCCGGCACAAGGCCGGCGGTTCGGGACGCGGTACTAAAGAACTCAATTACATAAGCAGATATTAATAAACAGAGATTGTGGCACCTACATGGCGCCGGCTTCGTCCTCGAAACCGTCGTCACCGCCGCCCTCGGAGCCGCCATTCTCGAGGAATTTCTCAGCGATCAGCCCGGCATTCTGCCTGAGCGCCATTTCGATCTCGCGCGCTGTGTCGGGATTGTCGCGCAGGAACAGTTTTGCGTTCTCGCGGCCTTGGCCGAGACGCTGCGAATTGTAGGAGAACCAGGCGCCGGATTTCTCGACCACGCCGGCCTTGACGCCGAGGTCGACCAGCTCGCCGGTCTTCGACACGCCCTCGCCGTACATGATGTCGAACTCGACCACCTTGAAGGGCGGCGCCAGCTTGTTCTTGACCACCTTGACGCGGGTCTGGTTGCCGACGACCTCGTCGCGGTCCTTGACCGAGCCGATGCGGCGAATGTCGAGACGGACCGAGGCATAGAACTTCAGCGCGTTGCCGCCGGTCGTCGTCTCGGGCGAGCCGAACATGACGCCAATCTTCATGCGGATCTGGTTGATGAAGATGACCATGGTGTTGGAGCGCGAGATCGAGGCGGTCAGCTTGCGCAGCGCCTGGCTCATCAGGCGGGCCTGGAGGCCGGGCAGCGCATCGCCCATCTCACCTTCGATTTCGGCGCGCGGCGTCAGCGCGGCGACCGAATCGACCACCAGCACGTCGATGGCGCCGGAGCGCACCAGCGTATCGCAGATTTCAAGCGCCTGCTCGCCGGTGTCGGGCTGCGAGATCAGCAGGTTTGCGAGGTCGACGCCGAGCTTGCGGGCATAAACCGGATCGAGGGCGTGCTCGGCATCGACGAAGGCGCAGATGCCGCCTTTCTTCTGGGCTTCCGCCACCGTGTGCAGCGCCAGCGTCGTCTTGCCCGAGCTTTCCGGCCCGTAGATCTCGATGATGCGGCCGCGCGGCAGGCCGCCGACGCCGAGCGCGATGTCGAGGCCGAGCGAGCCGGTCGGCACGGTTTCGATCTCGACCACCTGCTCATTGGCGCCGAGGCGCATGATCGAGCCCTTGCCGAAGGCGCGCTCGATTTGCGACAGCGCCGCGTCCAGAGCCTTTGATTTGTCCACTGCCTTATCCTCTACAAGCCGCAAAGTATTCTGAGCCATGATACATCACCCCTTGGTCGTCAATGAAGGCCGGACAATCCGTGATCCCTGCCATTTTGTACCTTTTTTGTTCTCGTTTGGCAAGAGGCATCAAGTTGCTGAAAAACAATCAATATCTTGATCTGTTCTATTTATGTCCTACAACACACGGCGGCGGCGTCGTCCAATCGGCCATGCAGGGTTCCATTGTCCGGCCGGCCCGAATCGCGGCGCTGATTGCGGGGCGGCGCGGAGAAACCTAGTGTGCGCGGCCGGACAATCAACAAAGGTATCGACGCCACGATGGTGAAGTCCCCCAACATCCTTGCCGTGGGCGGCGCCCATATCGACCGGCGGGGCCAGGTGTCGGGCCCTTACGTGCCGGCTGCCTCGAATCCCGGCACCATGCGCGAGGATGTCGGCGGCGGCGTCTTCAACGCATTGCGCAGTGTGGTCAAGCGCGGCGTCTCGGCCTCGCTGCTGTCGATGCGCGGCGGCGACGCCGCGGCCGAGACTGTGTCGACGGCGATCGCGAGCGCCGGCATCGTCGACCTGTCGGCGGTGTTCCTCGACCGCACGACGCCGAGCTACACGGCGCTGATCGACCGCGACGGCGAGCTGATCGTCGGCTTTGCCGACATGGCGCTCTACGACCTCGCCTTCCCCAAGCAGATCCGCCGCGCCAAGGTGCGCGAGGCGATCGCTTCCGCCGATGCCCTCCTATGCGACGCGAACCTGCCGTCCGCGGCGCTGGAACGGCTGGTGGCGCAAGCCGCCGGCAAGCCGGTCTTCGCCATCGCCATCTCGCCGGCCAAGGTGGTGCGGCTGATGCCGGTGCTGGGCAGCCTGGCCGTGCTGTTCATGAACCGGCGCGAGGCCGGCGCCCTTGCCGGCCTGGGCGACGATGCGAATGGCCACGATCTGGTCGGCGGGCTGCGGCGCGCCGGGCTCACGAGCGGCGTGGTGACGGCCGGCGGCGAGCCGGTGCTCGGCTTCGACGGCGAGGGCCTGTTCTCCATCGCCCCGCCCGCCCCGCGTAGGATCGCCGACGTCACCGGCGCCGGCGATGCGCTGACCGGCGCGACGGTCGCCGCTCTGCTCAATGGCCTGCCGCTGCGCGCGGCACTGCGCGAAGGCATTGCCGCCTCCATCCTGGCCATCGAAAGCACCGAGGCGGTACCCGCCTTCAGCGCCGCCAACTTCGCGCAAATGCTGGCCCTTGTGCCGGGGGCGCTGGAAGTGGCATGAGGGCGGCCGGAGCGCCGCGCGCTCCGGATTGGAGACCATCATGACGCCCGAAACCGCCCGCCCCTTCATCGACATCCATCCGCCGGTGGCGGAGGCGCTCGCCGCCGGGCGGCCGGTGGTGGCGCTGGAAAGCACCATCATCACCCACGGCATGCCCTATCCGGACAACGGCGCCATGGCCGCCAATGTCGAGAAGATCATCCTGGACAATGGCGCGGTACCGGCAACAATCGCGGTGGTCGCCGGCCGCATCAAGATCGGCCTCTCCGACGGCGAGCGCGAATCGCTGGCGATGACCGGCGACGCCATGAAACTGTCGCGCGCCGATCTCGGCTTTGCCGTCGCGCAAGCGCGCACCGGCGGCACCACCGTCGCCGCGACGATGATCGCCGCGCATATGGCCGGGATAAAGGTGTTCGCCACCGGCGGCATCGGCGGCGTGCACAAGGGCGCTGAAAAGAGCTTCGACATCTCGGCCGACCTCGACGAGCTGGCGCGCACGCCAGTCATCGTGGTGTCGGCCGGCGCCAAGGCAATCCTCGACATCGAAAAGACGCTGGAAGTGCTGGAGA
>NZ_RZOJ01000313.1:0-7018 GCF_003998845.1 Mesorhizobium sp. M4A.F.Ca.ET.022.05.2.1
CCTCGACCGCGGCGCGGGTGGCGTGCAGCGCGTCGTCGACGCGATCCTTGCGCTCCCTGACCTCGACCTCGGTCGAGCCGCCGACGCGGATGACGGCGACGCCGCCGGCGAGCTTGGCCAGCCGTTCCTGCAGCTTCTCGCGATCGTAGTCGGAGGTGGTTTCGCCGATCTGCTGCCTGATCTGGGCAACGCGGCCCTCGATCTCGGGCTTGCCGCCGGCGCCGTCGACGATGGTGGTGTTCTCCTTCTCGACGGTCACTCGCCTGGAGCGGCCGAGCATCGCCAGAGTGATGTTTTCCAGCTTGATGCCGAGATCCTCGGAGATGACCTGGCCGCCGGTGAGGATGGCGATGTCCTCCAGCATCGCCTTGCGGCGGTCGCCGAAGCCCGGCGCCTTGACGGCGGCGACCTTCAGGCCGCCACGCAGCTTGTTGACGACCAGCGTCGCCAGCGCCTCGCCCTCGACATCCTCGGCAATGATCAGCAGCGGCTTCGCCGACTGCACCACCGCCTCGAGGATCGGCAGCAGCGCCTGCAAATTGGTCAGCTTCTTCTCATGGATCAGAAGATAGGGCTCCTCGAGATCGGCGCGCATCTTGTCCTGGTTGGTGATGAAATAAGGGCTGAGATAGCCGCGATCGAACTGCATGCCCTCGACCACTTCGAGCTCGGTCTCGGCGGTCTTGGCCTCCTCGACGGTGATGACGCCCTCATTGCCGACCCTCTGCATCGCCTCGGCCAGGAAGCGGCCGATCTCGGCATCGCCATTGGCCGAGATGGTGCCGACCTGGGCGATCTCGTCGTTGCGGGTCACCTTGCGGGCATTGGCCTTGAGCTCGGCGACGATCACTTCCACGGCCTTGTCGATGCCGCGTTTCAGATCCATCGGGTTCATGCCGGCGGCAACCGCCTTGTTACCTTCCTGGACGATGGACTGGGCAAGCACCGTCGCCGTGGTGGTGCCATCGCCGGCAATGTCGCTGGTCTTCGACGCCACTTCGCGCACCATCTGCGCGCCCATGTTCTCGAACTTGTCCACCAGTTCGATTTCCTTCGCCACTGTCACACCGTCCTTGGTGATGCGCGGCGCGCCGAACGACTTGTCGATGACGACGTTGCGCCCCTTGGGGCCGAGCGTCACCTTCACCGCATCGGCCAGAATATCGACGCCGCGCAGCATCTTGTCGCGGGCCTCGGCGTGGAATTTCACTTCCTTGGCAGCCATTGGAACCCTCCCTCCGCGAGCCTTCCCTTGTCAGGGCTCGCACGCTTATCGAACTAGTCGGGCACCAATGGGTTTCAAGGGCGGCAGCCGAGAATCTTTCAATCTGCCGGTGCTGCAACGCCCTGTAATCACGATGTTATTCAGGATCGCGCAAGCGCAGGACGGTCGGTCCCGAGGGCGGAGAGAGCTTGTGCGGCGCAGCATCGGAACAGTTCGCCGCGTCCACCCGTTCGGAAGGGGCCAGCGGCGCTGGCGAGCGGCCTTGCCAGGTGGGCGCTTGGGCTGCAGTAGTTGGCGTGCGCCGCGCCGGCGACAGAGGACGATGGAAATGGTCCAGATCAGGGCAATGACGAAAGGCGACCTGGCTGCAGTGTCGCAGTTGCTCGGCCAATCCTGGCGGCGGACCTATTCGCCGATCATGGGCGCGGAGACCACGGCGCGGCTTTCCGACGACAAGCACGCGCCGGACAAGCTGGCGGCGGAACTTGCAGACGACGACAAGATGTCCTTCGTCGCCGAGCGGCCCGACGGGTCGATCGCCGGCTACGCCATGGCGGCGATGGATGATCGCGGCGACGTCATGCTCGACCGCCTGCATATCGAACCGGAAGAGTACGGCAGCGGGCTGGCGACCGACCTCTTGCACGCCGTGCTCGCCGCCCATGCCGGCATCGCCTCGATCGCGCTCGAAGTGATCGAGGGCAACGACCGGGCGATCGCCTTCTATCGCAAGCACGGTTTCGAGGTGGTCGAGCGGCGACCCGCCGCGCACGGGGTCGGCGGCCATGCCTCGCTGATCATGCGCAGGCCGCTGCCGAGGGCGTGAGGCCCGGCGGGCATTGCCAGCGCGGTGGTGCGGGTGGTTCCTGTAGCGGCCGTCCGGAGTCCTTCGGCCGGAACCACCCGCCCGCCTCGCGTCCCTCCCAAGACAATCGCAGACTACGATCCTTGCCGTCGGGTAGTGTCTCAGTTTGAAATTCAGAGCTTGTATTCGAATTCCCATAGCCCGACCCGCGAAAGCTCACAGGCTATCTCATTCCAGCTATTGCCCTTAGCCGAAGCGCATCGAGCGATGAGAAATTTTTCCAGTTGAAGGTGATCGAACGTCCGCATGAAAATTACGCCTTCACCAGAAAAGGCCGCTTCTGTGTGGGACCGAAGAAACCATGCCGGCGAACACACCGTGGCCGTGAAAGCATCTGAGCCTTCTTTACCCTCTTCTCCCGCATAGAAATCAATGGTGAGCGAAAAATCAGTTGGATCAGACGGACGCCATGTAGAGAGATCGAACGCGAGCTTATCGGCGTCCACAATCCTATGACCCTTATACTCCGCTTTCATGAAACTCGCTTTCCTGCTTCTTATAGGGACCGCGCTTGCCCGGCTTCGGCGCAACGGCGTCCATCTTCTCGCAAAGGTCTTCCATCGACCAGAGCGTCTGTAGATCGCGACCATGTGGACATGGTTGTCAAACTTCTTGGAGAAGGCATTGGTAAGGCGTGAAGCGACGGTTCGCCATGCGCATCGTGAGATTGGCGCGTTCGATATGCGATGTGCCGGGTTGCCTTCAACGCGCGTCTTGACGGCACCAGTGCAGACGACGGGGCTATAGCGGCTCTCTGGCGACTTGTTGCTTTCCGGCTCGCCAGGTGCCCATCGGTCGTGAGCTGGACGCGGTTGGCAAGGCGGTCTTTCACGTCATCCATGAAGGCCAGCGATATTCGCCGTCACGGCCGCCGACCAGCCATGACACGATGAGGTTGCTATCGCTGTCCAAAGCGGTCCAGGTCCATACGTCGCCAGCGCCTTCGACCGGCTGCTTCATGGTCGAAACGTTCTTGGCTTTCGCGGCGACAAACGACCAGATTTCATCACATTGAATACGCTTGGAGGTGACGTTGCGAACTTCGCGGTCGTGCAGATCGGCGCAGAACTTGCCGACATCGACTGTTGATCGACACATCGGCAACGCGCGAGATCGACCGCATCGAACTACCCCCGTAGGCGGTTCCGCCTATGGGAGCAAACGCCGCGGGGCGCTATCGCCTAGCGATCAAATTCAAACTGAGACACTACCTGCCGTCGGCTTCCCTTGATCTCGATCAAGCACCTGCCTGTCCGGCTGGACGGCTTACCGCCCTGCCCTATAATTTAGCCGGATTGCACATTCGGCCGGAGAGAACACATGAGCCTGGGCAAGCGGAAACTCGGCAGCCAGGGGCTCGAAGTCTCGGCAATCGGCCTCGGCTGCATGGGCATGAGCCAGTCCTACGGCCCGGCCGACGAGGCGGAATCGATCGCCACGCTGCACCGGGCGATCGAGCTCGGCTGCACCTTCCTCGACACGGCCGAAGTCTACGGGCCGTTCGTCAACGAGGAACTGCTCGGCCGCGCGCTGAAGGGGCGGCGCGACCAGGTGACCATCGCGACGAAATTCGGCTTCGTCATCAAGGACGGCAGGCAGGACGGCACTGGCCGCGACAGCCGGCCCGAGCACATCCGCGAGGTGGTGGAGGCATCGCTGAAGCGGCTCGACACCGACCGTATCGATCTCCTCTACCAGCACCGCGTCGATCCTGCCGTGCCGATGGAGGATGTCGCCGGCACGGTCGGCGAGCTGGTGGCCGCGGGCAAGGTGCGCTTCCTCGGCCTGTCGGAGGCCGGCATCGCCAACATCCGCCGCGCCCATGCCGTGCATCCGGTGTCGGCGCTGCAGAGCGAATACTCGCTGTGGGAGCGCAATCTCGAGCCCGAGATCATCCCGCTGCTTAAGGAGCTCGCCATCGGCCTGGTGCCTTTCGCGCCGCTCGGGCGCGGCTTCCTCGCCGGCGACGTCAAGCGCGCGGAAGACTACCCGGAAGGCGATTTCCGGCGCGGCGACCCGCGCTACCAGGGCGAGAATTTCGATGCCAATGTCGCGGCGGCGAGCGCGGTGCGCGACGTGGCCGCCGCCAGGGGCGTGAAGCCCGGCCAGATCGCGATTGCCTGGCTGCTCGCCAAGGGCCCGGAATTCGGCATCGACATCGTGCCGATCCCCGGCACCAAGCGCCGGACATATCTGGAGGAGAATGTCGCTGCCGCCGACATCGGGCTTGACGCCACCGAGATGCTGCTGCTCGACATGGCGCTGACACCCGACAGGATTTCGGGGCCGCGCTACAACGAGCGGACGATGTCGATGGTGGATCGGTAGGCCTGTTTCACGCCGAGCTGCGCAGCATCAGCTCGGCGTTGAGCAGGATGCGGGCGTCACCGCGCTTGGCCGAGGACTTTTCGTCCAGCCGCTCGAGCAGCAACTCGATCGCCAGGCGGCCGATCTCGTTGTAGTTCTGCGCCACCGTCGTGATCGGCGGGCAGGCGTAGCGCGACAGCGGATGGTCGTCGTGCCCTGCGACCCTCAGATCGCAATCGGCGCCATGTCCCACCTTGAGGCCGAGCTGGAAGGCGGCGCCGAGCACGCCGAAGGCGACGCGGTCGTTGGCGCACAGCACGGTCCTGGTCGAAAAGCCGCCGGCCTTCAGGATGCGCGTCGCCTCGTCAAAGCCGAACTTCTCGAAATCCCAGGAGCGCGCGTCCTCGACCGGCACGATGCGCGGCGTCATCTTGAACTGCTGCATGGCCTCGACATAGGCCTCCTGCCTGGCCGAAGCGTTGTTGTTGACCAGCGGCATGGCGAAGTAGCAGGGCGGCTCGCCGGAGCGGCAGAGATAGTCGACGATCAGCCTGAAACTCTGCCGGTTGTCGGTGCCGACGAAGGAGGAGGTCTCGTCCAGCGGCGAGTCGACATAGATCAGCGGGATCGAGGCGCCGAGCTCAGCGAGGATCCGGTGGTGCGAGCGCACGCCGAGCGGCGCGATGATGGCGCCCGCGATGTTCATCGAGCGGAACGTCTGGATCGCCTGGTCCTCCATCTCGGCGCGCCCGTCGGAGGACAGCACGAAAGCCAGGAAGCCGGCCTCGTTGGCGATCAATTCGATGCGGCGCGTCAGCGCCATGTAGAACGGGTCCGTCGAATTCGGGATGATGACGCCGAGGATGTTGCTGCGGCGCCGATTGAGGTTGACCGCGAACATGCTCGGCCGGAAATCGGATTTCTTCAGCGCCGCCTCGATGGCGCTGCGCGTGTTCTTCCGCACCGAATTGGGATCGTTGAAATATTTGGAGACAGTCGTGCGAGACAAGCCGACGAAGTCAGAGAAATCCTCCATCGTCCTGATCGTCTTTGCCATTCACAGGCCCCCTGTTCGACCCTTCCCGTCACTCTCTACGTGAGTCACCATCTTGCGCAAAGCTGCAACGCTTCGACCGTCCAGGCGAGTTTCCGGGTCGATGGGAGTGCCGCGCGTTTTCACTCATATATCCGCCGAAAACTGCACCTTCATCGTCGCCGGATCGCCACCGCTTTTGGCGAAGAAGGGCAAAAGTTCCGCAAGCGGCAACCGGTGGCTGACCAACCGTGCCATGGTGCCGTCGTCGCGCCTCAGAATGTCGAGCGCTTGCGGGATGTTGCGGTTCAGCGAATGCGAACCGACCAGCCTGATCTGGCGGCGGAAGATCTCGAACGGCGCGACCGAGATCCTGGCGTCGGGCGCGCAGACGCCGAAGACGAGCGCAGTGCCGCCATCGGCTGTGAAGCCGATCATGGCTTCGACCACCCTGGCAACGCCGGTGGCGTCGGCAACGAAATCGAAGCCTTTCGTCCTTGCCGCCAGCGCCTGCGATCCGGACAGCAGCGGCACCAGCCCGAGCGCCTCGGCGAAGGCAAGCCGCTGCTCGCTGATGTCGGCAACCGCGACGCTCGCCACCCCCCTCGCCTTCAGCGACAGCGCAAGCAGCAGGCCGATCGGGCCGGCGCCGAAGACCAGCGCGGTGCCGGGCACGCGTGCGCCTGGCTCGATGCCGGCCGCGCTGAGACCGTTCAGCACGCAGGCGAGCGGCTCGGCGAGCGCGGCGGTAGCGAAAGCGAGATCGCCGATGTCATGCAGATGATCGACGCCGACGAGGCTGAATTCGGCGAAGCCGCCGTTGGCGGTCACGCCGTAGGCTTTGAGCGAGGCGCACAGATTGGTGAGGCCCTTGCGGCAGGCGGCGCAGTGTCCGCAGGCAATGTTGGGATCGATGGCGACGCGGTCGCCGGGCTTCACGGTCGTCACGTCGGCAGCGACAGCCTCGACCGTGCCGGCATATTCATGGCCTGGAACCAGCGGGAACGCGCCTTCGCCATAGCGGCCTTGCAGGACCTCGATGTCGGTGTGGCAGAGCCCGGCGGCGCGGACCCTGACCAGAGCGTGCCCCGGTGCGATCTCCGGCATGTCCAGTTCCGCCATGCCGGCAACGCCCGCGGCGGCAAATCGGATGGCTTTCATGTCGTTCTCCGTGCGGGCAACGCCTCAGCTCATCCAGTTGCCGCCGTCGACATTGTAGGTCTGGGCGAGGATGTAATCACTGTCGGACGAGGCGAGGAAGACGGCGAGCCCGGCAATGTCCTCCGGCCGCGCGAAGCGCCCGATCGGCACGGACTTCGCCACCGCCGCTTTCTTCTCGCCCGGCTTCAGGCCCTCCCAGCGGGCGAAATGGGCGTCGACGACGTCCCAATGCTCGCCGTCGACGACACCGGGCGCGATCGCGTTGACGTTGATGCCGTGCTTGACCAGCGCCAGTGCTGCCGACTGCGTGGCCGAGATGATCGCCGCCTTGGAGGCGCAATAGAGCGTCACCAGCGCCTCGCCGCGGCGGCCGGCCTGGCTCGCCATGTTGATGATCTTGCCGCCGCGGCCGCGCGCTATCATCAGA
>NZ_RZOJ01000314.1:0-7014 GCF_003998845.1 Mesorhizobium sp. M4A.F.Ca.ET.022.05.2.1
GGGCAGGGCAGGGCCTTCTACGCCGTCGGCGGCACCTGGCGAAACCTCGCCCGGCTGCACATGGAGATGACCAACTACCCGCTCGGCGTCATGCATCACTATGAGATCTCGGCCGACAGCGCGCAGAGCTTCCTGAAGCAGGTGACGAAGGCCGAGATCGAGAAGGTCAAGGGCATCGAAGGCGTTTCCAAGAACCGCCGCTCGCTGCTCCCCTATGGCGCCATCGTGCTGCAGGAGATCATGACGGCGATGCAGCCGTCGAAGATCGTCGTTTCGGCGCTCGGCGTGCGCGAGGGCTTTCTCTACTCGCTGCTCGACGAGGCCGAGCAGCAGGCCGATCCGCTGATCTCGGCCGCCGAGGAACTCGCGCTATTGCGCTCGCGCTCGGTCCACCATGCGCATGAGCTGGTCGACTGGACCGGCAAGGCCTTTGCCGCTTTCGGCATCGACGAGACCGAGGACGAGGCGCGTTACCGCCAGGCCGCCTGCCTGCTCGCCGATATTGGTTGGCGCGCGCATCCCGAATACCGCGGCAGGCAGTCTCTCAACATCATCGCGCACGCCTCTTTCATCGGCGTCGACCATCCCGGCCGCGCCTATCTGGCGCTGGCCGGCGCCTACCGCCATGACGGCATCTTCAACGAAGGCATCGCGCCCGAGATCAAGGCGCTGGCGCCGCCGCGCATCCTCGAGCGCGCCCGCGTTCTCGCCGCAATGATGCGCGTCGTCTACCTGATGACGGCGGCGATGCCGGGCGTGATGCCCAGGCTGAAATGGGAAAACCGCGGCAACGGCATGCTGGCGCTGGTGCTGCCGGCCTCACTTGCCGACCTCTATGGCGAGCGCCCGGCCGGCAGGCTGGCGCAACTGGCCCGGATCACCAACCGCCGGCTGGTGCTGGCGGTCGAGAATGGGCCGAGCGTTTCGGTGAAATAGGGCGTCAGGTGATGTCGGCGCCAACGCCGAAGCTACGCCCGTCGATCGACCAGGCGCCGGCGCCGGCCATTGCCAGCGCCAGGAAGCCGCCTGCGATCGCGATGTCCTTCATCAGCATCTGCTGGTGCAGGAAGGCGAGCATGGCGTCGTCGCCACCCTGACCATAGTGGCCGATGAGGCCTGCTGCCACGCAGAAGGCGGCGAGCAGCAGGCCGACGATTCGCGTCTGGAAGCCGACGAGGACGAGCAATCCGGCGATCAGCTCGAACAGGCCGGTGCCCCAGGCGGCGAGCGCCGGCAATGGCAGGCCGAGGCCGGCGAAATAGCTGGTCGTGCCGGAAATATTGGCCAGCGCGTGGAAGCCGGACGGGACGAAGAGGGCGGCAAGCAGCAGGCGGGACAATAGAAGCAGCGCATTGCGGGGCATCGTCACCTCCCGAGAGCAATTCCAGGAAAAGTGTGTAACGGTTTTCCGTCCGGAATTGCGTCAGAGCAAAGAGCGAAAGCCGGCCACTGGCCAAGCCTAGATTGCGCCCCAGTCTAGCAGAGTCGCAGACCTGGCGCGTCTGCACAGTTCGACAACGAAAAAGCGGCGCGGAAAATTCCGCGCCGCTTTGTCTAGTTCGGGATTTGAGCGGGGCTCAGCCGCGCTTGGCGTCGATCGAGTAGGAACCGGCGCCAGACGAAGCCAGCACGATGAAGCCGCCGGCGATGGCGAGGTTCTTGAGGAACTGGATCATCTGCATCTGGTCGGCCCAGCCGGTGTGGGCGACCAGCCCGGTGGCAACCGTGAAGATCGCCAGCACCCAGGCAACGATGCGGGTCTGGAAGCCGACGAGGACGGCGAGGCCGCCGAGCAGCTCGATGAGGCCGACGAGGACGGCGGTCACGGTCGGCAGCGGCAGGCCGAGGCTGCCAAAATAGCCGGCGGTGCCGGCAATCGCGGTGAGCTTGCCGAAGCCCGAAAGCAGGAAGATGACGGCCAGCAGGATGCGGCCGAGCAGGATGGTGGTGGAGCTGTTGGAAGCGACGCCGGAACCGGCGACAGAAGTGTTGATGGACATGGGACTCTCTCCGGGAGGATTGGAATGACAACCCAGATAGAGCAGGCAGACTGTTCACCAAAGATGCCGATGTGGCGACAGATTGTTCACCCGGTTACGCCGGTGATACTAGCTTACCCCGGATGCGTCATGTCCTCCGGCCGTACCAGCCGGTCGTAGTCGGCCTCGCTGACCAGGCCTGTCGCCAGTGCTTCCTCGCGCAGGGTGGTGCCCTTCTTGTGCGCCGTCTTGGCGATCTTGGCGGCGTTGTCGTAGCCGATGGTCGGCGCCAGCGCAGTGACCAGCATCAGCGAGCGGTCGAGCGCTGCCTTGATGTTGTCCTCGCGCGCCTCGATGCCGACCACGCAATTGTCGGTGAAGGAGACCGAGGCGTCGGCGAGCAACTGCACCGACTGCAGGAAATTATAGGCCATCAGCGGGTTGTAGACGTTGAGCTCGAAATGGCCCTGACTGCCGGCGAAGGTCAGCGCAGCATTGTTGCCGAACACCTGCACGCAGACCTGCGTCAGCGCTTCGCACTGGGTCGGGTTGACCTTGCCGGGCATGATCGAGGAGCCCGGCTCGTTTTCCGGCAGCGAGAGCTCGCCGAGGCCGGAGCGCGGGCCGGAGCCGAGGAAGCGGATGTCGTTGGCGATCTTGAAGAGTGCCGCCGCCGCGGCGTTGATCGCGCCATGCGAGAACACCATGGAATCATGGGCGGCCAGCGCCTCGAACTTGTTCGGCGCGGTGACGAAGGCGATGCCGGTGATGGCGGCGATGCGGTCCGCCACCTTTTCGGCGAAGCCGACCGGCGCGTTGAGGCCGGTGCCGACCGCGGTGCCGCCCTGCGCCAGCTCCTGCAGGCCGGGCAGCGTCATCTCTATGCGCTTGATCGAGGAGGCGACCTGCGCGGCATAGCCGGAGAATTCCTGGCCCAGCGTCAGCGGGGTGGCGTCCTGCGTATGCGTGCGGCCGATCTTGATGATATGCGCGAAGGCCTGGCTCTTGGCCTCCAGCGCCTTGTGCAGGTGCTTCAGCGCCGGCAGCAAATCGTGCACGATGCGCTCGGCGCAGGCGATGTGCATGGCCGTCGGATAGGTGTCGTTCGACGACTGGCTCATATTGACGTGGTCGTTCGGATGCACCGGCTTCTTCGAGCCCATGACGCCGCCGAGCAGCTCGATCGCCCGGTTGGAGATCACCTCATTGGCGTTCATGTTGGACTGCGTGCCCGAGCCGGTCTGCCACACCACCAGCGGGAAATGGTCGTTGAGCTTGCCGTCGATCACCTCCTGCGCGGCCTCGATGATCGCCTTGCCGAGCGCGGGATCGAGGCGCTTCAGCTCCATATTGGCTTCGGCCGCGGCGCGCTTGACGATGCCGAGCGCGCGCACGATCGAGGCCGGCTGCTTCTCCCAGCCGATCTTGAAATTGCCCAGCGAACGCTGCGCCTGCGCGCCCCAGTAGCGGTCGTCGGCGACCTCGATGGGACCGAATGTGTCGGTTTCGGTTCTGCTCTTCTCAGCGCTCACTGGAGGGTCTCCGGTTGTCGAATTCGGCAACGGCGTATCGCGTTGCACAAATGGCATCAAGCAGAGATTGCGGGCCAAGAAGATGCAAATCGGTTGAAGCGCCTCTTCCTTCTCCCTCTGTCGGAGAAGGTGGATCGGCGCGCAGCGCCGACACGGTTGAGAGGTGCGTGACGGATCGCTGTCGGCGCCAAGCTGGAGCCCCCTCATCCGTCGCCTTCGGCTACACCTTCTCCCACAAGGGAGGAAGGGGAAGAGAGAGCCTCTCACCCCGCCGTATAGCCGCCGTCGATCGCAAAGATGCCGCCGCTGGTCCAGGCGGCCTCGTCGCTGCCGAGATAGACGGCAATGCCAGCGAGGTCGCTGGTGCGGCCGATGCGGCCGAGCGGATAGGAGCGCTCGACATAGGCCCTGAGGTCGTCCTGTGCCTGCTGCGGCAGGTTTTCGATCGAGTTGCGCCGCATGGCGGTGTCGATCGTGCCGGGCGCAATCGCGTTGACCCGGATGCCTCGCGGGCCGAGCTCGAAGGCGAGCGACTTGGTCAGCGAGTTCAGCGCGCCCTTGGAGAGCGAGTAAAGGCTGGACGGCCGCTTCGGGATCATCTTGTTGGCGAAATAGGACGAGATGTTGATGATCGAGGCGCCGGCGCCGAGCTGCGGCAGGAGCCGCTGCGTCAGGAAGAAGGCCGCCGTCACGTTGAGCGCGAAGGAATGCTGGAACCGTTCTTCGCTGACCGTCTCGAATGGCACCAGATAAGCGACGCCGGCATTGTTGACGAGGATGTCGAGCGGCCGACCGGATCCTTTGACCCGGGCAGCCACCGCGTCGATGCCGGCGCTGGTGGCGAGGTCGGCCGACAGCGTTTCTACCGTGGCGTTACCTTTTGCTTCTACCGCCAGCGCGTCCCGCGCGGCCTCTAGCTTGCCGGCATCGCGGCCAACGATCAGCGCATCGGCGCCTTCGCGAGCGAAGGCTTCAGAGATTGCCAAGCCGATGCCATCCGAACCGCCGGTGACCAGCGCCCTTTTGCCCTGAAGTCTCATCGCCAGGCTCCTTGCAATGTGCCGCGCAGGGATGCAGCGCCGAATGGCGCGGAGGGTCAACCCGTCGGCCTATCGCCCGGTATGAAACTTACCCGGCCGACGCCATCCCGGCGGGCGCTGCCTGGCGCAGGGCGAGGCGTCCCACGACGTAGTCCTTGACCTGTCGCACCGCCAACTCGCGCGATACGCTGCCCGGCCGCAGGCCAAGCCTAAGCCACAGCCCGTCGATCAGTGCGGTGACGCCGATCACTATCTCGTCGGCCACGTCCGGCGATGTCAGGCCGCGCAAGCCGGACAACAGGTTCGAGCGCATGCGCGCGTGGATGACCTTCTGGATGCGCGCCAGCTTTTCGTCGCGGGGCACCTCGGCACAGAGCGATAGCCAGGCATGGCAGAGCGGCGGCCGGAACAGATGCTCCTCGAAATTGCCTTCTATCACCGCGTCGAGCCGTTCCATCGGCGTCCGCGCTCGCCGGAGCCTGGCGATCACCGCGTGGCAAAGGACCGCATTTGCCTCGCGCATGGCATGCTCGAACAGCTCCTGCTTGCTGCGGAAATAGTGCAGCACGATGCCTTTCGAGGCGCCGGCCTGGGCCGCCACTTTTTCCAGCGTCGCACCGGCAATGCCCTCGCGCTCCAGCACCGCGAAGGCCGCCTGCCGCAACTCCTTGCGGCGTATGTCGCTGAGACGCGTGAGTTTCATCGGATCGATCCAAGCATGGCGATTCCATGTTGACATTTTCGTCCACTTAGATCAACAATTGACCAACGGGACAATTATATGACCAATTGGTCAATAAGTGGAGAGCCGATATGTTGCGAGTGCTTGCGAACGGGGTCTGTCTGGCTGCGTTGATGCTGGGTACCCAGGCGGCCCGAGCGGCCGAGGCCGAGCAGTGCAAGGCGGTCCGCATGGCGGAACCCGGCTGGAACGATCTCGCTTTCACCACAGGGGTCGCCTACGTCCTGCTCCAGGCGCTTGGTTACGAGCCGCAGAGCGAGGTGCTCGGCATCAACGTCATCTACGAGGGCATGAAGAACAGGGACCTCGATTTATTCCTCGGCTACTGGGACCCGGCGATGGTCACCTACTATGAGCCCTACAAGAAGGACGGCTCGATCGAGAATGTGCGCGTCAATCTGGTCGGCGCCAAATACACCTTCGCCGTGCCGACCTATGTCTGGGACGCCGGCGTCAAGGACCTGTCCGACCTGCACAAATTCGCCGACAAGTTCGGCAAGAAGATGTACGGCATCGAGCCGGGCTCCAACCAGCTGATGATGGACGCTATCGCCGATCCTCAGTTCGGCCTCGACGGCTGGCAGGTGGTCGAGTCGAGCGAAGCTGGCATGCTCTCGGAGGTCGGCTACGAGATCAAGGAGAAGCAATTCATTGTCTTCCAGGGCTGGGCGCCGCATCCCATGAACACGATGTACGACTTCAAGTACCTGACCGGCGGCGACAAGTTCTTCGGCCCTAATTTCGGCGCCGCGACGGTGACGACGCAGGTGCGCAAGGGTTTTCTGCAGGAATGCCCGAATGTGGCGCAGTTCCTGAAGAACCTCGCATTCGACATCGATATGGAGAATGTCGGCATGGGCTACCTGATCAATGACGGCATGAAGCCGGAGGAGGGGGCGTTGAAGTCGATCGCCTTGCACAAGGATCGTCTCGACGCTTGGCTCGCCGGTGTCGCCACTTTCGACGGCAAGCCAGGCCTCGCCGCGGTCAAGGAAAAGCTCGGACTGTGAGGCCGGCAGCTTTGGAACTGGCGCATCAGGAGGCCGAACAGGACCCCTGGGCCGGCCGCAAGCAAATCGCCGGTGTCGGCGGTCTCGATCTTGCCTATGTCGAGGTCGCCGGTTCGGAGCCGCCGCTGCTCCTGGTTCATGGCTTCACCGACACCAGCCGCAGTTTTTCGCTGCTGGCGCCGCATCTTTCCGGGCGCCGACTGATCATGCCGGACCTGCGCGGCCACGGCGCCTCACAGGCGGGCGATGGTTATCGCATTGCTGACTTCGCAGAGGACATTGCCGGGCTGATCCGCAGCCTGCGGCTCGATCGGCCGGTCGTCGTCGGCCATTCGCTGGGTGGCATGGTGTCGATGATGCTGGCCGCGCGGCATCCCGAATTGATCGGCGGGCTGGTGATTGTGGCCAGCACGCTGAAGCCCGATTTCGGACGGGATCACCAATTGACCGACAGGGTCGCGGCGTTGCGCGATCCGATTTCGCCAGCCGATCCGTTCTATGACTGGTGGCATGCCTGCCAGCCAGGTGTGCCGCAGGCTTTTCTCGCCGGTCTCGCGAAAGACGCCTCCGCGATTCCCGCGGCGCGCTGGCGCGCCATTCTCGAAGAAATCCGCCGCGCCGATCTGACCGCCGTGGGGCGAGCCGTGCAGGTGCAGGCGTTGATCATCGCTGGTGGGCGCGATCCGCTTTTCGGCGCGGTGCACCAGCGAG
>NZ_RZOJ01000315.1:0-6979 GCF_003998845.1 Mesorhizobium sp. M4A.F.Ca.ET.022.05.2.1
GATTGCCCGAAGGCGCCGGCTCGAAGGGCGGCAAGGGCTTGCCCAAGGGCGCCGTGCTCGGCAAGGGCGACATCGGGCGCGCCGGCTATTTCGGCCCGTGCCCGCCGCCCGGCAGCGGCGCGCATCACTATGTCTTCACGCTCTATGCCCTCAAGGCGGCGAAGCTCCACGCCAAGGCGAGCGCTTCTCCCGCGACGGTGGCGGCCGCCGCGAAGGCGCAGTCGCTCGGCACGGCAACGGTGACCTATACATATGAGCGCTAGAGGCTGCCGATCTCCCCCTCGCGGGGAGATCGGCAGCTTCAGCTATTCCGCCGCCAGCAGCTTGTCCTGCGTCTTCGTCTCGAAGTCGCTGGCGTCGTGGCGCTCGTGCAGCTGGTAGGCCGGGTCGCCGGAGAGGCGGTTGACCATACGGCCGCGCTTCACCGCCGGCCTGGCGTCGATGGCGTCGGCCCAGCGCTGGACGTGCTTGTATTCCTGCACGGCCAGGAACTCCCCGGAATCATTGTAAATGCGGCCCTTGGCGAGCCCGCCATACCAGGGCCACACCGCCATGTCGGCGATCGTGTAGTCCGGTCCGGCGAGGTACTCGCTCTCCGCCAGCCTGCGGTCGAGCACGTCCATCTGCCGCTTGGTCTCCATGGCGAAGCGGTCGATCGCATACTCGATCTTTTCCGGCGCATAGGCGTAGAAATGGCCGAAGCCGCCGCCGAGGTAGGGCGCCGAGCCCATCTGCCAGAACAGCCAAGAGAAGGTTTCGGCCCGTGCCGCCGGGTCCTTCGGCAAGAATGCGCCGAACTTTTCCGCCAGATAGGTCAGGATCGAGCCGGATTCGAAGACACGGATCGGCTTCTCGCCGCTGCGGTCCATCAGCGCCGGGATCTTGGAGTTGGGATTGACCTCGACGAAGCCGCTGGCGAACTGGTCGCCTTCGTTGATCCGGATCAGCCAGGCGTCGTACTCGGCACCCTTGTGGCCAAGCGCCAGAAGCTCCTCCAGCATGATCGTCACCTTCTGGCCGTTGGGCGTGGCCAGCGAATAGAGCTGCAGAGGGTGCTTGCCGACCGGCAGTTCCTTGTCATGCGTCGGGCCGGCGATTGGCCGGTTGATGCTGGCGAAAGTGCCGCCATTCGGCTTGTTCCAGGTCCAGACTTTCGGCGGGGTGTATTGGTTCATGGGGGAGCCTTGAGGGTTGGCGGGGGCGCGGGTTGATCGGTCGGTTCGAGCTAAACTTAGGTGCGACCGGGCGCGCGTCAAATAGGGAAGTCCAAAATTTGTTGAACTATTATCTGGGCCAACGCTGCTGAGCTCTTCCCTCGCAAGGGAAGAGGGAAAGGCAACCCTTGCGCCTCACCCCATCCGCCATACCTATAGAAGAAACCGCCCCCCAGGATGAACCGATGACCCTCGAACAAATCTCGCGCTCCGTCGTGGCCGTCCGCGCCATGGTTCCGGACGATGCCTTCACCGCCAACACGCTGGGCACGCGCCGCGAGGGCAGCGGCGTCGTCATCCGCGACGATGGGCTGGTGCTGACCATCGGCTATCTCATCACTGAGGCCGAGGAGGTCTGGCTGACCGACCAGGACGGCCGCGTCGTGCCCGCGCATGCGCTAGCCTACGACCAGGAATCGGGTTTCGGCCTGGTGCAGGCGCTGTCGCCACTCGGCCTGCCTGCGGTGGCGTTGGGCGATGCCCACAAGGCCAGCGTTGGCGATGCCGTGTCGCTGGTCGACGGCATCGGCCAGAGCGTTCGCGCCCATATCGTCACCAAGCAGGAATTCGCCGGCTATTGGGAATACCTGCTCGACGAGGCGATCTTCATCGCGCCGGCTCATCCTTCCTGGGGCGGGGCGGCGCTGTTCGACAAGGTCGGCAACCTGCTCGGGGTCGGGTCGCTGCGCCTGCAGATGAGCCGTGCCGGCGAGGTTGCCGACATCAACATGATCGTGCCGATCAACCTTCTGCCGCCGATCCTCGACGATCTCCTGACCCGCGGCCAGGTGGCGAAACCGCCGCGCCCGTGGCTTGGCGCCTTCTCGGCCGAGTCGAACGGCGTGGTGGTGGTGATGAGCGTCACCGAAGGCGGCCCCGCCGCCGAGGCCGGCCTGCGCCAGGGCGACATCATCTCCGATGTCAGGGACGGCGGGGTCGACGGGCTGGCAGACTTCTACCGCAAGCTCTGGCAGAACCCGGCCGGCTCCGAAATCCCGCTCAGAGTGGTGCGCGACGGCCGCGAAACCTGGCTCCGCGTGAAATCCGCCGACCGCAACAGCTTTCTCAGGAAGCCGCATCTGCAGTGAGGTTGAAGCTGCCGATCTCCTCCAGAAGGGGGGAGATCGGCAGTTTCGGCGCTGCGCAACGAGGATCCGTCTGATGCCGCCCGTGAAAGTCGATCCCGGCAAGGTGCATGAATTCGCCGATGCCGAGCGCTTGCGTGCCTGGCTCGCCCGTCACCACGCCAGCGAGACCGAGGTCTGGATCAAGCTACACAAGGTCGGTTCCGGCCTGCCCTCGATCACGCCGAAGCAGGCCATCGACGTCGTGCTGTGCTTCGGCTGGATCGACGCGGTGCGCAAGAGCCTGGACGACAAGAGCTACCTGCAGCGCTATACGCCGCGCGGCAAAAAGAGCACCTGGAGCAGGATCAACGTCGACAATGTCGCCCGCCTGGTCGAGGCGGGCCGCATGACCGAACATGGGCTAAGGCAAGTCGAGGCGGCCAAGGCCGACGGCCGCTGGGCGCGCGCCTATTCGGCCAAGGAAATGACCATCCCGCCGGATCTGCAGGCCGCCATCGACGCCGATCCGAAGGCGAAGGCGATGCTGGCTGGGCTCAGCGCCCAGAACCGCTTCGCGCTCACCTTCCGCACCCACAACATGAAGACCGAGGCCGGCCGCCGGAAGAAAATCGCCGACCTCGTCGAGATGCTGAAGCGCGGCGAGACGATCCATCCGCAAAAGCGGGCTTAGAGCGCGTCACGCCAAAGTGGAGGTCGGCACGAAGGCAGAGTAAAGAATTGCCGGACCCTGGAGCGCAGGCTTGGATGCGTACTATAAGGAAGGTCGTCTCGAGCGATTTCAGGTCAGGCCATGAACCAGGACATCCGGCTTTTTGGCGCAATTGCGGTTCGCCCCGCCGTCCTTTCTCTCGTATCCCGGTTCGAAACGGCCACAGGATTCAATGTTGCAGTCAAGTGGGAACTCAATCCGACGGTAAAGAAGCAGATTGAGGCCGGGGAGCCTTTTGACCTCGTCATCACCAATCCGCACCTGGTTGAGGATCTGACCGCCCTGGGAAAGGTCAGGGCGGGAAGCCAGGTCGCGTTTGGCCGGATAGCAATGGGGGTGGCGGCCAAGGCAGGCAGTCGAGCGCTCGATATTGGGTCCGTGCAAGCATTCGGACATGCGTTGAAGAGCGCCAGATCAATCGCTTACGCCAGTGACGGGACCAGCGGTGGCTACTTCTCCGGTTTGCTGGAACGCTTGGGAATATCCGATGAGGTGAAGCCTAGGCTGGTGGCCATACCAGGAGGGCAGACAGCGCCGGCCGTAGGCCGAGGGGAAGCCGAGCTGGGGGTGGTGCCTGTGACTTCGATTCTCGCCGCCGCTCCCGAGGTCATGCTTGTCGGGCGGTTTCCGGCAGAACTCCAAAGTTACATTGACTTCGCCATCGGCATCAGCGCCCATTCAACGGACGCAGAAGTTGCCAGGCAACTGTCGGAATTTCTGATGTCGCCAGCCGTCGATGGCATCCTGGCGGCGAAGGGCGTCGAGCGACACTAAAGCGTGCTTGATAAGTAGCAATCGGCTCATCGCATCGTCTGATGAGTGCCTTCCTGGCCAGGCTGCTGACGCCGGCAGTCAGCCCGTGTCGAGCCAACCAACGAAAACGCCGCCCGGTGAGGGGCGGCGTTTCCGGGGGAGGGATGATCCCGAGGGGAGCGGGATCATCCGGCATGAAGAAACCATCCCGATGGGAGGGGGCGGGACTTAGGCCGCCTTCTTGGCGACGTGCTTCTTCACGTGATGCTTCTTGACGTGATGCTTGCGGTGCTTCTTCAGGTGATGCTTGCGGGCGTGATGCTTGTGGTGCTTCTTGTGCTTCTTGTGATGAGCGACCTTGGCTGCGGGCTTCGCCGTCGCGGTGGCCGCGGCCGGAGCAGCGGTCGTGGTGGTTGCGGCAGCCGTGGTCGCAGCGGCGCTGGCTTCGGTGGTGCCGAGTGCCGGCACCGCGAAAGCGAGCGCGACGGCCAGGCCGAGAACGGAGAGGAGGCTCTTTTTCAAAATCGGCATTTCCTTTTTCGAAGATCGGGTTGTCGCTGGCCGCACTCGGCTGCTTCGGGAACGGGTTATGCCACCCGGTCTTTTCGCGAGTTTTTCCCGACTGTTGAATCTTGTTTCTGGATTGTGTCGGGGAGGGCCGTTGCTGGCTGCGGTGTTCCGGGCCGCCCAAAGGGAACTGGCGGGTCCATTCCTGTGCCGCATCGTGCAACGAAAGGATTCTATTCCAGCAAATCGACTGGGCGCGGCAGAGGGAATGTCGCATTCTGATTGCGAAGAGCTTGAGAGAACAACATGACCGGCACGACAGATCACTCCGGCAAGGTCGCCCTCGTCACCGGCGGCAACGGCCGCATCGCGTTTGAGACAGCCCGCCGGCTCGCGGCGCTCGGCTTCACCGTACTCGTCGGTGTGCGCGACCTCGCCAAGGGCGAGGCGGCGGCGAGGAAGCTCGGCGGCAATGTCGAAGCCATCGCGCTGGATCTCGCCGCGCCTGATGGACCGGCCCTCGCCGCAGCCGAGGTGGAGCGCCGTTTCGGTCGGCTCGACGTACTCGTCAACAACGGCGCCGTCCATTACGCCCTATCCGCTCGGGCGCTGAGGCCTGACCGCACGTTGGGCGGCAAGACCTTCGAGACCTATGTCGTGGGCGCCTGGCGGATGGCCTTCGCCTTCGTGCCACTGCTCAGCGCCTCCGGTCATGGCCGGCTGGTCATCGTTTCTCCCGAGGCTGGTTCGCTGGCCTCGATGAACGCCGGCGCGCCGGCCTACGCGACCGGAAGGGCGACGCTCAATGCGCTCACCCGCATCCTCGCGGCCGAACTGCGCGGCGCCGGTGTCCTGGTCAACGCCATCAGCCCTGACTGGGTGGAGGCCGACAAGGGCAAGCCTGACGGCCGCCCGGTCGCGCCAGGGGCGGCCGGCATCGTCTGGGCCGCGACCTTGCCGGACGATGGCCCGACCGGCGGCTTGTTCCGCAACGGCAAAAGGCTGCCGTGGTGAGCGGATCTGCTCACCCCACCGGCACCTCCAGCCCCACCTTCACCCGATCCATGGCGACGAACGTGCGGAAGCGCTTGACGTTGTTGTTCTCGAAGAACAGTTTTCTCGTCAGCGCCTCGTAGTCGGCCATCGTCGCCACGGTGACGACCAGGATGAAGTCGGCCTCGCCGGTCACGTAATAGCACTGCTGCACTTCAGGCACCTCGGCGAAGCCGCGCTTGGCGGCGTCGATCAGCTCGGCGCGCTCGCTCTCGACCTCCACCTCGACGAAGATCGTGATCGGGTGGCCGACCTTGGCCGGGTCGACCAGCGCGACATTGGCGCGGATGACGCCGGTCTCCTCCATGCGCTTGATGCGTCGCTGCACGGCCGGCGCCGACAGGTTGACCGTCGCGCCGATGACCCGCTGCGGCGTGGTGTTGTCCTTCTGCAGGATGGCCAGGATGGCGCGGTCGAAAGCGTCGAGGTCGGGCAAAACGGACATAGCGAGGTCCAAAACGAAACAAACTTGCATCTAAAGCGGCAAAATAGAGCGCCTTTCTCGCTCGGCTTGCAATAAATTTCAGCCATCAAGACGGAGAAACGCCGATCCATGTTCCTGCTCAACCGCCACCCGGACCATCGCCATCCGCTGACCCCGCAGGATGCCGCTATGCTTGGGCTCGCCGGCGTCGAGGCGGCCGAGCGCTTCCTTGCCGCGCGTGACAGCCAGGCCGAGACGCCGCTGCACGCCCTGCCGGCGCTGGCGGGCGAACTCGGCATTGGTGCGCTCCACATCAAGGATGAGGGCAAGCGCCTCGGCCTCGGCAGCTTCAAGGCGCTGGGTGGCGCCTATGCCGTCATGCATCTGGTGCTGGAGGAGGCCGGCAACCGGCTCGGCCGTTCGGTCGATGTTGCCGAACTGCATGGCGCTGACGTCAAGGCGATTGCCGCCGGCATGACTTTCGCCTGCGCGACCGACGGCAATCACGGACGTTCGGTGGCGCAGGGCGCCGGCCTTGTCGGCGCGCGGTCCGTCATCTTCGTCCATTCAGGTGTCAGCAACGAACGCGTGGCGGCCATCGCCCGCTTCGGCGCCGAGATCGTGCGCATAGCCGGCGACTACGACCAGTCGGTCAGGGAAGCCGCGCGCGTCGCCGCCGAGCGCGGCTGGACCGTCGTCTCCGACACGTCCTGGCCGGGCTACGAACGGATACCGGGACTGGTGATGCAGGGCTACACCGTGATCGTGCGCGAAGCGCTGAGGCGCTTGCCCAAGTCGCCCACCCATGTCTTCCTGCAGGCCGGCGTCGGCGGCTTTGCCGCGGCGGTGGCCGGCCATCTCGCCATCGTGCTTGGCGAGCATCGCCCGAGGGCAGTCGTGGTCGAGCCCGCGCGGGCGGCCTGCGTCTACGCCACCGCAAAGGCCGGACGGCCGGTCGCGATTGCGCACACCAAGCCCACGGTGATGGCGATGCTCGAATGCTACGAGCCCTCGCTCGTCGCCTGGCGCGTGCTGTCGCGGATCGGCGATGCTTTCATGACTGTGGACGAGGAAGACGCCGTTTCGGTGATGAACCGCCTGGCCCGGCCTTCAGGCGATGATCCGGCGATCGTCTCCGGCGAGAGCGGCGGGGCGGGGCTCGCCGGGTTGATCCGCGCTGCCGGTGACAGCAAGATGCGGGCGGCGCTTCACCTCGATAGCCATTCGCGCG
>NZ_RZOJ01000316.1:0-6967 GCF_003998845.1 Mesorhizobium sp. M4A.F.Ca.ET.022.05.2.1
GCCGAGCGTGCCCGCCGGGAATTCGCCGATCAGGGCAGAACCGGTGCGGGCGCGCAACGCCTTGGCCGCCGCCTTGAAGCCGGCTGGGTCATAGGCGCGCTTGCCGTCGAACATCTCGGCTACGGTCTTCGCCGCCGCCGCCATCGCCTTCATCGAGGCCTGGCGGGTGGCCACGATGGCATCATCCGAGGCGACGGCCAGCGGCGACGACAGGACGAGCGAGCCGGCGAGCGCAAGCATCGCCGCTCTGGACGCGACGCCGGTTCTCATGCCGTGACGTCGAGCACGCCCATCATGCCGAGATGCTCATGCTCGAGGATGTGGCAGTGGTACATGCGCCGGCCGGGCCGCTCCTGGCGCAACAGCAGCCGCAGCGTCTCGCCGCGCGCCACGTTGACAGTGTCCTTCCAGGCAAGGAAGGGCGGCTTGGAGACCTTGCCGTCGCGCTCGTGCTCGATCACCTGGAATTGCGTGCCGTGGACATGGAAGGGATGATCCATGTCGGCCCGATTGACGATCTCCCAGAGCTCGGTCTCGCCGGCCTTGCCGACGATGTCGACGCGTCCCATGTCGAAGGCCTTGCCGTTGATCAGGAAGCCCATCTCCATGCCGGTGACGTTCATCGCCATGGTCTCGGTGAGGACGAGGCGCCGGGAGAGCGCGGGGGCGGCAAGCGGCGCGATTGGGCGCAGCCGCGCCGGTATCGGCGGCATCGCTTCTCCCGTTTCTTCGGAGACGTCAACGGTCAGCAGCGTCAGCCCCGCATCGGCCGGGCGGCCGGTGCCCATCCAGCCGCGATCGTAGTCGAGCGTGTACAGAGTGATGGGTCCGGGGTTGTCAAAGGCGACTACCAGCTCGATGCGCTCGCCCGGGCTGAGCAGGATCTCGTCGGCCGCCACTGGCGCCGCCAGCGGCCCGCCATCCGTCCCGATGATCGTCATCGGAGCGCCGTCGAAGGCGAGCTTCAGGAAGCGCGCATTGGTGGCGTTGTAGAGGCGCAGGCGCCGTTTCGCACCCTTCGCCACGGCAAGTCTGGGGTTCTTCTGGCCGTTGACCAGCACATGGTCGCCGACGCGGCCGTTCATCAGATCGCTCATCGAATTGGCGGGCATCGAGCCGTCGGCGGCGAGCCTGAGGTCGGTGAACACCAGCACCGTGTCGCCATATTCGGCCGGAACAGGATCGGCCTTGGCCTTAACGACGAAGGCGCCGGCCAGGCCGCGATAGACCTGCTCGGCCGTCCTGCCGTGCGGATGCGGGTGGTACCAGTAGGTGCCGGCCGAGCCTTCCGGCAGATCGAAGGCATAAACGCGCTCGGTGCCCGCCGCCACCGGATCCATCGGATTGCCGTCCTGGTCGGCCGGCACCGGCATGCCGTGCCAGTGGATGGTGCTTGCCTCGCCATCGATGCGGTTGGCGAAGGTGATCTCGACACGGTCGCCCTCGAAGGCCTCGATCAGCGGCCCGGGGCTCGTGCCGTTATAGGCGAGGATCGGCGTGTCTTGCCCTTCGGCGAAATGCGCCGTGGCAGGCGATGCTGTCAGCCGCGCCTTGAAAAGGCCGGGTCGGCCGGCCTCGTTGGCCAGCAGCGGCAGCTCACGCAACGGCTGGCCTTCGGGCAGGGTGACTGCGCCTTGCGCCATCGTGCCCATGTCGTGTCCGGTATGGCCGCCCATGTCCATGCCCGGCATGGAGTCCATGTTCGGCATGTCGTCCATCTTCATCTGCGCCAGCGCCCGTGGGCTCGCCAGAACCGTCGCCAGGCCTGCCGCCAGAAAACTGCGTCGATGCATGTTTTGCTCCTGGATAGTGAGGAAGTCCGCCGCCGGATTCCGTCACGCTAAGGGTTCCAGTTGCTGGAAGGTCAAGCGGGATCGAACTGGCTACTGGACTGCAGTCGGATCGCAATGGCCGCGGCCGCGTTCATGTGCAGGGAATACAACCAGCCGTTCATGGGACGAGGCCGCAATCATGCTCATCCAGCCGATCGACTATTTCCTCATTGCCTGGTTCGCGATTGCGGCGGCCTCGACCCTCTATGTCGGCATCGACCAGTACCGCAACAACCCCGAACCGGTGGTGATGAAATGGGGTTTTATCCTTGTGACGCTCTATATGGGTCCGCTGGGACTGCTGCTCTATGTATTGGCCGACAAGGAGCCGCGCCCCGGCGAGCATGAGGCCTTCACCAGCCCGCTCTGGAAACAGGGCGTCGGCTCGACCATCCATTGCGTCGCTGGCGATGCCACCGGCATCATCCTCGCCGCCGTCATCACCGCCACGCTCGGCCTGCCGATGTGGCTCGACCTCATCGTCGAATATCTGGCCGGCTTTGCCTTCGGTCTGTTCATCTTCCAGTCGCTGTTCATGAAATCGATGATGGGCGGCACTTACTGGGAGAATGTGCGCAAGAGTTTCCTGCCCGAGTTCATCTCCATGAATTTCATGATGGCCGGCATGGCGCCGGTCATGAGCTTCCTGATGATGGGCCGCGACATGCGGGCCATGGAGCCGACGGAACTCTTATTCTGGGGTGTGATGTCGATCGGTGTCATCGCCGGTTTTACACTCGCCTATCCCGCCAATGTGTGGCTGGTTGCACGAAAATTGAAGCACGGGCTGATGACGCAGCGCCCGCCACCCGCCGAGAGGGGCAGTCGGGAACAGCCTGCAAAGAGACAACACGCCCACATGCAGATGCAGCAGGCCGACGCCACTGACCGTCACGGAAGGGGCCACGACATGGCCTCCCGCAAAGGCAAGGACGGCCACCATATGGAGACGGACGCGACAACGGCACAGGTGATTGCGCTCGGGGCGGTTTCCCTGGTCGCGCTCGCAATTGGCATGGCGGGTCCGGCGAACTGGCTGAACCTCACGCTGTCGGCCCGCGACGTCGGCGGGGTGATCATGCCCCAGGGCATGATCATGGATCGCGATACGCCGGCTGACGCCATGCGCGATATGGCAGCCACCAACCCGCGCCTCGTGAGCGCTACCTATGATTTGACGAAAAAAGGCGATCAGGAATTGCCTTTTCGAGTGGAGAACGACGTCAAGGTGTTCGAACTACGCCCTTCGGTGATCCGCTGGCAGATCCTGCCGAACGTGGCGGTGGATGCCTATGCATATAATGGCCAGATTCCCGGCCCGCGCATTCACATTCGGCAGGGCGACAAGGTGCGGATCAACGTGACCAACGATCTGCCCGAGGAAACGACGATTCACTGGCACGGCATGATCCTGCCGAACCAGATGGATGGGCCCGCGGAGATCACACAAGCGCCGATCGAACCTGGACGGACCTATTCCTACGAGTTCACTGCAACGCAGCACGGAACCTATTTCTACCATCCGCACGCCAAGCCCGACCGGACCCAGGCGCTCGGTCTCTACGGGGCGCTGATCATAGATCCCGCCAATCCTGCCGACGAGGTCGTGGCCGATCATGATTATGTCATCGAGCTGCAGGAATGGCTGGTGCGCGAGGGTCTGACCTATCCGTCGATGCCGATGGACGGCGGCATGCCGAATTTCTTCACTATCAACGGCAGGGCTTATCCTTCAACTGACACTATCAAGATGGAGGTCGGCGAGACGCTTAAGGTGCGCTTCATTGGCACGAACAATGGCTTCATCCACCCGATGCACATCCATGGCGGACCGTTCGAGGTCGTTGCCCGCGACGGCGAGACGATCCCACCCTCGGCGCGCTTCCTTGCCGATACGATCAATGTCGGCCCGGGGCAGCGGTATGACGCCGTCTGGAAGGCGCAGCGCCCGGGCAAGTGGCTCATCCACTGCCACATCCCGCACCACACGACGAACAACAATGTCGAGGAGAAAGGCGGCGGCGGGCTGATGGTCGTCATCGATGTCACGTGATCGCGGCGATCGGCTTCCTCAATCCGGCCATTGCGCCTGGGAGCTTGGAACCCTTGCCGCTCCGGTCGGGTTTATAAGCGAGGCGAACCGCCATGGAAGACAAACAGCCTGCCGAAAACCACCCGGGAAGGATCCTCGCCACCGTGCTGGCGATCTGCCTCATCATCATCGCCTTGTTCTTTATCGGCTTCAGGTATTCGGAGCGCGATCAGGGAGCCTTGATCGTGCCCGGAGCGGTGCAAGGCAGCAAGTGATCGGCCCGAAGCTTTTGCCTGACGGACTGAAGATTCCCGCCGGCTCCATGCGCTCGTGGCCGGCGTGCCCTTCGCGCGCGGAAGACACCGTAACACTTTGATTTTGCGTATGATCCTTCCAGAATCTTTTGGACCGCCAGGAAGAAACAGGTTTTCCGAAACGTTTATCGAATAGGCAACGCTCAACGCTTGGCGCCTGTCAGTAGCAAAAACCCCTCCGGCGCATCGCGCCCGAGCCCAGGGAGACAGAAACGTGTCCGCCAACGCCTATATCAACCGGATCGCGACGGCGGTTCCGCAGCACGACGTCCACCAGTTCTACCTGCGCTACGCAGCCTCGATGCTGGCCCCCGATCGCAGGAGAATATTCGAACGCATGGCCGGCCTCGCCGGCATCGAGCACCGCTTTTCCTGCTTCGCGCCCGCCCTCGAACCCGAAGGGCCGTCGGCCGACTTCGCCGGGACCTTCAGGCGTGGCGCGTTTCCCGGAACGGCCGTCAGAATGGCGATGTTCAGCGAAGCCGCCCCCGTCCTGGCGCAAAGCGGCGTCGACGGGCTGCATCTTGGCGACGAGGCGTCGCGCATCACGCACCTCATCGTTACCACCTGCACCGGTTTCTCCGCGCCCGGTATCGACCTCGACCTGGTTCGGCGCTGCGGCCTGCCGGATGGCATCGAGCGCACGATAATCGGGTTCATGGGCTGCTATGCGGCGGTCAGCGGCCTCAAGCTTGCCCGCCACATCGTCCGCTCCAACCCGCGAGCCAGGATCCTGCTGGTCAATATCGAAATATGCACCTTGCACATCAGGGAGACCGACGAGCTGGAAAAGCTGCTCTCTTTCTGCCTTTGGGGCGATGGCTGCGCGGCGACGCTCGTGACCGCCGAGCCGCCCGGCATCGAGCTCGACTCCTTCTATTGCGCCGTCGCCGACGAGCAGCGGGACCTGATGACCTGGGATATCCGCGACCACGGCTTCGACATGTTTCTTTCCGGCAAGGTCCCGGGGGCGGTCCAGGAAGCGTTGCGAAGCAGCCAGGACGCCATCCTTGGTGGCCGGCCGCCGGAGGCGATCGACCTCTGGGCCGTGCATCCCGGCGGGCGCAGCATTCTCGACGCCGTCGAAAGGGCGCTCGCTCTCGAACCGGCCGCGCTCGAGCCGTCGCGCGAGGTGCTGCGCCGCTACGGCAACATGTCGTCTGCGACGGTCATGTTCGTGATGGAGGAGATGCTGAAGAGGCCCGGCGGACTGCTGGGCTGCGGCATGTCTTTCGGACCCGGCCTGACGGCCGAGACCATGCTGTTCAGGACCGTCTCATGACCGCGCTCGCGCAGCGCAGCCTCGTCCCGGAAATCCTGGATGGGCTCGCCGCCGACGATGCGCGGGCGCTGCGCTCGCGCCGCGATCTCGCCCGCATCAACGCGCTGATGTTCCAGGCGCCGATCATGGCCATGCTGCTGCGGAAATTCTTGCCGAAGCCGCCCGAGCGCATTCTGGAGATCGGCGCGGGCGACGGCACTTTCATGCTCAAGGTGGCCCGCCGCTTGGCCACCGATTGGCCCGGGTGGAACTGACGATGCTCGATCGCGTCGGTCTCGTCACGCCAGCGCTCGCCGCCGATTTCGCCAGGCTGGGATGGAAGCTCGAAACCGTCACTGCCGACGTCGTCGACTGGGCGCAGAAGACGGACGGCAGGCCCTTCGACGCGATCACGGTCAACCTGTTCTTGCATCATTTCGACGACGCCGGACTGCTGCGCCTGTTTTTGCTTTTGCGGCGCAAGGCTCCGCTCATCCTGGCGACAGAACCGCTGCGGGCGAATTGGGCGCTGGCCGCGGCGCGGCTTCTATGGGCGATCGGCGCCAATGATGTCACCAGGCATGACGCCCCTCAGAGTGTGCGCGCCGGCTTCCGCGGCCGCGAGCTTTCCAGCCTCTGGAGCGCTGCCGGCGGCAGACCGCTCGAGGAACGGCGCGCCGGAGCCTTCTCGCATGTCTTCGTCGGCGCGAGCTCGATGCCGGCCGTGGACGCGCCATGAGGCGGCCGTCCACCCACGACGCGATCGTTATCGGCGCCGGCCCCGCGGGAACGTCGATTGCGCTGGCGCTTGCCCGGCGCGGGTGGGGCGTGGCGATCGTGGAAAAGAACATGTTTCCGCGCCGCAAGGTGTGCGGCGAATACATCTCGGCAAGCAATCTCACGCTTCTCGACCGGCTCGGGATCGGCGATGCATGGCGCGCCGAAGCCGGTCCCGAAATCCGCCGCGTCGGGCTCTTTTCCGGCGACGCCTGCATCGAGGCCGAGATGCCGGGCGCAAGGCTCGGGCCGGCGGCAAGAGCCGGCTTCGGCCGCGCGCTGGGCCGCGACGTTCTGGATATCCTGCTCCTCGATGCGGCCCGATCGGCCGGGGCGCAAGTCTTCCAGCCCTGCCGCGCCGTCGCCGTCGAGCGCGAAGGCGACTGCCAAGCGGTGCGGATTGAAGCAAGGGACTGCCGCGATGAGGCGACGATCCTGCGGGCGCCGGTGGTCGTCGCCGCGCACGGCTCGTGGGAGCCTGGACCGCTGCCGAGCCAGCTCGAAAAGAAAAGCCGCCCCTCCGACCTGCTCGGCTTCAAGGCGCATTTCACCGGATCGTCCCTGGCGCCCGACCTGATGCCGCTCATCACGTTTCCCGGCGGCTATGGCGGCATGGTCATGGCCGATCATGGCCGCATGTCGATCTCGTGCTGCATAAGGCGCGATAGGCTCGCCCTGCTGCGCAGCGGCCTTGCCGCCGAGCGCGGCGGCCACGTCTCGGCGGCCGAGGCCGTCGAGCATCATCTTATGG
>NZ_RZOJ01000317.1:0-6961 GCF_003998845.1 Mesorhizobium sp. M4A.F.Ca.ET.022.05.2.1
GGTGGTGTCGGCAAGACCACGGTTGCCGTGGCTGTGGGCCATGACCTGGTCGAAGCATTCGCGGGCGCCGTGCATTTCGTCGATCTCGGGGCGCTGAGCGATCAAAGCCTGGTTGCGACGACCGTAGCCTCGATGTTGGGGTTGTCCCTTCAGCCCGACGACCCGACATCCGGCTTGGTCGCCTATCTGGCGGAAAAGAGGATCTTGCTGATCTTCGACACTTGCGAGCATGTCATCGACGCGGCGGCAGATTTGGCGGCCCGTATCTTCGCCGCTGCGCCGCAAGCGCATCTGCTGGCAACGAGCCGGGAGCCTCTTCAGGTCGAAGGCGAGCATGTCTACAAGCTGGCGCCGCTTGAATGCGCGCCGGGCGATCTGGAACTCAACACGTTCGTGGTGAACAGCTTTCCTGCGACGCAGCTGTTCCTGGAACGAGCCGCGGCGAGCGGCGCCCGGCTTGACCTCCAAGATGCGGATGCCGCCATCGTGGCCGGCATCTGTCGCAAGCTTGACGGCGTGCCGCTGGCGATTGAGCTGGCGGCTGGACGGGTTGCGAGCTACGGCCTGCAGAAAACCGCGGAACTTCTCGACGAGCGGCTGACGCTGTTGTGGCCGGGACAACGCAGCGCCCCGGCGCGGCAGAAGACCCTCCAGGCGACCTTGGACTGGAGCTACGGCTTGCTGTCCGAGTTCGAGCGCCTATTGCTTCGCCGGCTTGCGGTCTTCATTGGCGACTTTTCGATCGACGCCGCGCTTGAAGTCGTGACGAGCGCAACGGTCGACGACACTCTCGTGTTTGGCGCAATCGACAGTCTCGTTGCCAAGTCGATGGTGGCAGCAAGGCCCGCCGGAGCAACGATGCGTTATCGACTGCTCGACACGACACGGGCTTACGCCTTTCAGCTCGACGTCGACGATGCCGAGTTCGCGAGCCTGGCCGCACGTCACGCGACCCATTACCTGCGCTGGCTGGAGCAGACAGGAGCCGAGTGGCCTACCTTGTCGAGCGCCTCGCAACGGTCGTTTCAACTCGCTGGCCTGGCCAATGTGCGAGTGGCTCTGGATTGGTGCTTCGGACCCGGCGGGAACATTGAAGTCGGCGTCCGTCTAGCCGCGGCGGCGGCCCCTGTTTTTCTGTCGATGTCTTTGCTCACCGAATGTCATCGTTGGATGGCGCGGGCGGTTCTTGCCCTCGACGACGCTACAGGCGGCGGATCGGAGGAGATGCTTCTTCAGGCCGCCCTCGGGGTGTCCCTGATGTTCACCCGTGGTGGAAAAGATGCGGCGCGCGTGGCTTTGAACAGAAGTCTTGCCATTGCCGACCGGCGTGGCGATGCGCTCGACCAGCTTCAGATTCTGGGCCCGCTGCAGATGTTCCATCTGCGCAGGGGAGAGTTCAGGGTCGCGCTGCGCTATGCGGAGCGCTGTACCGTCATCGCAGCAACGCTCGAGGATTCTGTCTCCACCACATTGGCGCATTCCTTAATGGGGATTTCTCTTCACCTCAGCGGAGAGCTGGGCCGCGCCCAGACCGCGCTGGAAGCGGCGCTGCGATGCGGGCCGCGCTCCGACCGCTCAACGACGAACTATCTCGGCTTCGACGGCAGAATTCTTGCCGGCGCAATTCTGGCAAGGACGCTCTGGCTGCAAGGGTATCCGGATCGGGCGGTGGAGCAGGCGCTGCTGACGGTCGAGGATGCGGAAGTCCTGAACCATCCCCTGACGCTTTCCATCGCACTTGTCTGGGCGATTTCCGTGTTCCTCTGGGTCGGAGACCTAGCGCGCGCAGAGGAACACATCGATCGTCTTTTCTCCAGTGCCGAATTTCATTCCCTTGGACCCTATCTCGCGCTAGGGCGCGGCTTCAAAGGGGAACTCGCCATTCGTCGAGGCAATGCAAGCAGCGGTGTCGAAAGCCTTCGATCCTGTCTCGCCGAGCTTCATGCCGCTCCCTACGAACTACTGACCACGCCGCTCAACATCTCGTTCGTTCAGGGCCTCGCCGCGACCGGTCGGTCCGCCGAAGCGCTTTCACTGATCGAGGAGACGATCGAGCAGGTCGAGGCAAGCGGCGATCTTTGCTACATGCCAGACCTGCTGCGAGTGAAGGGCAACCTTGTTCTCGCGGCCCCGCGAGGCGGCACGCACGAAGAAGCGGAACTTTGTTTTCGGCGGTCGTTAGAACTCAGCGGTCATCAGGGGGCTCGCGCATGGGAATTGCGGACCGCTATCGACCTCGCTTCGCTGTTGGCCGTACGCGGACGACAGGAGGCCGCCCAAGCACTCCTCCGGCCAATTTTCGCGCGATTCGGGGAGGGTTTGGAGACAGCAGACCTGCAGTCGGCCGCACGCCTGTTGGCTACGCCGAACTAGCGTGGCTTTGGCAGCACCGCAGGCAGGCAGCAGCGGCGATCCCTGCCGCTCGGCCGGTATGAGCCGTTCGCGATTTGAGCCTGCAGATGACGTTGAGCCTGTGCCGTCATTGGTCGCGGAGAGCGTAACCGCAGGCGCAGAGAACGTCGATGCGTTCATCCCGTTCGATTTGCCGCCTGCGCGTACGGCACTCTTTGTTGAAGGCAAGCTCGAACGTCGTCTCCGAGAAGCCGAGCAGGCGCTCGTTCGGCTCGATCTCGCAGGCGATATGGTGCCTACCCTCGATGATGCCGCGACGGCGCTGATCCAGCCAGTTTAGGAAGAGGTGGCCGCTTGGGGGCCGTATCTGCGGAATGGGAAAGACTCGGCATCATTGGCGAACTGCACTGTCAAGTTCGCCCAGGATCAAACCGAGATAGTTGTCAGGGTAATGTGGATCTCTACTTGTCACTTTTTGAGTATTTAACTTAGTCCGACTTCTTCAGGTCCGACTTATCGCCAGGGTCGAACTCACCTTCAAACAAGACTGTCGCGACCGGCTCAAGCGGATTGGCGATCCGGTCCTCCAGCAGCTCGATCAGTTTGTGCCCGACGGCTGCCATGTCTACGGAATGAACGCCGATATTCGCCGGCAGGAAGCGCGACAGACGCGTGTTGTCGCGAGTGACGATGTGGACGTCTCGGCCCGGCTCAAGGCCCCGTCGGCCGAGCGCGTGCAGCGCCCCAAGCAGGCCCAGTTCATTGGCGCACGCCAGGCCCGTTGGCGGATCTGACGACGCCAGCAGCCGATCGAACCAGGCTGCGCTCGATTCCATCGTGAACGTGCCGTGGCCGATCAGCGATTGGTCGATCGGAAGGCCGGCCTCGGCCATCGCTCTCTGATAGCCTTTGAGCCGCGCGGCGCTCGCCTGGTCCTTCGCCACGAGAAGCTGCAGCGCTATGCGTCGGCAGCCCTTGCCCATGAGCCGTCGGGTCGCGTCATAGGCGATCTGCTCATTGTCGATATCGACATAGGGATAGGCGGCGTCCACATCGGTTCTGCCGAAGGTGACGAACGGTATGCCCTGGTCGAGCAGCAGCTTGATGCGCGGATCGCCCGAGACCATGCGCGTGATGATCAGCCCGTCCGCGCTGCGCGCCTGCAACAGGCGCCGCATGCTTTCGACCGGATCATCGTCGGGCGTGGTGGAATATATGGACAGGCTGTAGCCCGTTTGCCGCGCCGCCAGCGTCATGCCCTCGATCAGGGGAAGCTTGGCCAGATCGGACAGGTAATCGCTCGTCTCCATCGGCAGCACCGCCGTCAGCGTCATGGTCCGTCCGGTTTTGAGCGCGCGACCATGATGATCAGGCACGTAGCCGACGCGGTTGGCCACCTCCTTGACCCGCGCCACGGTCGAGGGGTGCACCTCCGGACCGTCCTTCAGAGCGCGCGATACGGTGGTCACCGAAAGAGAAAGTTCCGCCGCGATCTGTTTTAGATTGGCCATGTCGCCCGACTTGATTTGCGAATGCGTCGGCTGATTTTGCTGCGCTTCGTAACGTTACCGGATTCGACCTGACGGTCAAATCCGACGCCCCCCACTATCAAATGTCCGCCGTAAAGCCGCTTGACTCAATGCCGTTTCGCTGCAATCGTAACGTTACGATTTTCTAAAATGGCCACGTAATCGACGCTTTGATGAATCCTGGAGGAGGAAAATCCATGTCTTGGCTACCACGCATTTCCTTGGCGGTGATCGCAGTCTCGGCTGCCTTGCCCGTCTATGCTCAAACGGTCACCATCACCACCGCAGGCGGGGACTATGGCAATGCCATCAAGGAGGCCATGTGGGCTCCCGCTGCAAAAGAGCTTGGCTATGAGGTCCGCGAAGAGACGCAGAGCGACGGCCTTGCCGCGTTGAAGATGCAGGTCACCTCGGGCGCGGTCACCACCGACATCATCCATCTCGGCTCACCGGAAGGCGCGCAGGCGGCCGCGCAGTCGCTGCTGGAACCACTCGACTACAAGATTATCGATCCCAAATCCGTGCCGGCCGGCGCAAAGTCCGACTACTGTTATCCGTTCGATTCCTACGGCACCGTCATGTCGTGGAACACCAAGGCCCTTGGCGACAACCCGCCGAAAAGCTGGGCGGAGTTCTGGGATGTCGCCAAGTTCCCGAACCGTCGCGCCTTGCGCGCCAACGCGCAGGACCTGATCGAGATCGCGCTGCTCTCCGACGGCGTGGCGCCGGCGGACGTCTATTCCGTGCTCAGCACCCCGGAAGGGCTGCAGCGCGCCATCAAGCGGATCGAGGCGATCAAGCCAAACGTCTCCGTGTGGTGGACCTCGGGCGCGCAGTCGGCGCAACTGCTGAAAGACGGCGAAGCGGATCTGGTCGTCACCTGGAACGGAAGAGCCCAGACCGTGAAGGCGGATGGCGGCGCCGTCGACTATACGTTCAAGGGTTCCGTTATCGGCACGGACTGCCTCGGTGTGCCGAAGGGCGCCCAGAACAAGGACGCGGCCATGAAGCTCATCGCGGCGATGACGCAACCCGCTCGGGTGGCGAAGCTCACCGATTTCATCGCCTACGGGCCGGTCAACCCTGCCGCCTATGAAGGAGGCCTTATTCCGAAGGACCGTCTGAAGACCCTGGCGACGGCGCCCGAAAACGCCGGCACTTCGGTGTTCTCGAATGCCGACTGGTGGCTGAAGAACGGCGAAGCCGCGCAAAAGGCCTTCGATGAAATGATCAGCCGCTGACGCTCCAGCGCATCAGATGCAACGACGGAGCGCATGATGAAATCGCTTCCGATCACCATCGACAGCGTGCGTAAGGCCTATGGGTCTTACGTCGCGCTGGACGATGTCTCACTCGACATCAGGGCCGGCGAATTCCTGACGCTGCTCGGCCCCTCCGGGTCGGGCAAGACCACTTTGCTGATGGCTCTGGCCGGTTTTGTCCGGCCCGATTCCGGAAAGCTCCTGTTGGGGGATCGCGACATTACTCGCCTTGCTCCCAACAGACGGGAGATCGGCATCGTTTTCCAGAACTACGCTCTGTTTCCCCACATGAACGTCCTCGCCAATGTCGAATATCCGCTGGCGCTGCGCAGGATACCGAAGGCGGAAGCCCGTCAGCGGGCCCTGGACACCTTGGCCCGCGTGAAACTGGAAGGTCTGTCGGAGCGCAGTATTGCCGCACTGTCCGGCGGCCAGCGCCAGCGGGTGGCGTTGGCGCGGGCAATTGTCTTCGAACCGCGCGTGATGCTGATGGATGAGCCACTGTCGGCGCTCGACAAGAATCTGCGCGAGACCATGCAGTACGAGATCCGGCGCCTGCACGATGATCTCGGGATCACCACCATCTATGTGACCCATGACCAGCGCGAGGCGCTGACCATGTCCGACCGGATCGCGGTGATGAATTCCGGCCGCATCCAGCAGATCGACGCGCCTCAGCGAATTTATGATCGTCCATCGACACGCTTCGTCGCCGAGTTCATGGGCGAGGCCAACATTATCGCTCCGGGCCTAGCGCGCAGGATCGATGGCGCCGACGCGCCGCGCGAGACGCTGATGATCCGCGCCGAAAGCCTGCATCTCAATGCGAGCCTCGCCGGACGCGACGGAGTTGCCCTCGACGGGACACTCCGCGCCAAGGCATTTCGCGGCGAGAACTGGCTGTTGACGCTGACGCTTGACGGCGGGCAGGAAGTCCTTGTCTGCATTCCGGCGGCCCTGGCCGGTGGCTGCGTCGAGCTTGCCGCCAGTCAGCGGGTGACTGTCTATGCGCCGGCGCAAAAAGTTCATGTTCTGCCGGGAGCGATGGCGTGAGCGTCGCTGCCGATCCCGCGCTCGCCGCGGATGGCCGACGCGAGCGGCGCTTCTTCCTTTCGCTGTCGCTTCCGGCGCTTTTCATCGTTGGGCTGGCGGCGATACTGCCGCTCCTCTGGATCGTCCGGCAATCCTTCCTGACGACGGCGGGCCAATACTCCGTCGGCAATTACGAGAAGGTGCTGTCGAGCGGGCTGACATGGTCGGCCTTGGCCACGACCCTTGAACTGTCGCTGGGCACGCTGGTGGTCTGCATTATTCTCGGCATTCCGCTGGCGCTCGCTCTGGCCAGCACTCGGCCAAGGGTGGCCAACGTGCTGATGGCCTTCGTTATGCTGCCCTTGTGGACCTCTATTCTGGTGCGCACCTATGGGTGGCTCGTGCTGTTGCGGCGCGATGGACTGATCAACGCTGCCTTGACGGGTTCGGGCCTGACCGCGGAGCCATTGCCGCTGGTCTACAATTTCACCGGCACGCTCATCGGCATGGTTCACTACATGCTGCCGCTGTTTCTGCTGCCGGTATACGCCGCGATGCGCGATATCGACACCAACCTCATTCGCGCCGCCGCCAGCATGGGCGCCACGCTCGGGCAGGTGATCCGCACGGTCATTCTGCCGCTTTCCGCCGGCGGCATCCTTTCGGGTTCGATCATCGTCTTCATCTACACGATCGGGTTCTTCATCACGCCCGCGGTGCTTGGCGGCGGCGCGAATGAGGTTGGTGTCGATATCGCGCATCGCGGCGTATACCGGCAGCAGAAAC
>NZ_RZOJ01000318.1:0-6957 GCF_003998845.1 Mesorhizobium sp. M4A.F.Ca.ET.022.05.2.1
CGCCAAGGTCGCGGAACTGTCGCCAAGGCTTGCCCAGAAGCTCGGCCTGCGCACCGACCTCAAGGGCGTCACCGTAGTAGATATCAACCGCGATTCGCCGGCGGCCGATTTCGGCTTTCAGCCGGGCGACATTGTGCGGGAGGTGAACGGCACGACCATAGACACGGCGGCGACGCTGGCGCAAATAGCCCAGCAGGACACGCGCTGGTGGCGCTTTACCGTCGAGCGCGGCGGGCAGATACTGCGCCAGGTGTTGCGTTATTGAGGCGATCCAAGGGATCGCCCTCCAGCTTCGAAGACGTTCATGGCCGATCTGTTCAGCGTCGATGAACCGGAAAAGGCGCCGCCCGGCCGGCCGCTGGCCGACCGGCTGCGCCCGAAAAACCTCGGCGAGGTGGTCGGCCAGGAGCATCTGACCGGTCCCGATGGCGCGCTGACCAGGCTGATCGATTCCGGCTCTCTCGGCTCGATGATCTTCTGGGGGCCGCCCGGCACCGGCAAGACCACGGTTGCGCGGTTGCTTGCCGGCGAGACCAAGCTCGCCTTCGAGCAGATATCGGCGGTGTTTTCGGGCGTGGCCGACCTGAAGAAGGTGTTCGAGGCGGCCAAGCTGCGCCGCGCCAACGGCCGCCAGACCCTGCTCTTCGTCGATGAGATCCATCGCTTCAACCGTGCCCAGCAGGACGGCTTTTTGCCGGTGATGGAAGACGGCACCGTCGTGCTGGTCGGCGCCACCACGGAAAACCCATCCTTCGAGCTGAACGCGGCGTTGCTGTCGCGGGCGCGTGTGCTGGTGTTCCGTTCACTCGGCGAGGACAGCATCGCCAAGCTTCTGGCACGCGCCGAGGATGCCGAGGGCAGGGCGCTGCCACTCGACGACGAGGCGCGCGCCATGCTCGTCCGCATGAGCGACGGCGACGGCCGCGCCTCGCTGACGCTCGCCGAAGAAGTGTGGCGCGCCGCCAAGTCCGGCGAGGTGTTCGGCCCGGAGGGTCTGCAGCGCATCATCCAGCGCCGCGCGCCGATCTACGACAAGGGCCAGGACGGCCACTACAATCTGATCTCGGCGCTGCACAAATCGGTGCGCGGCTCCGACCCGGACGCCGCCCTCTACTATCTCGCCCGCATGTTCGACGCCGGCGAGGATCCGCTCTATCTTGGCCGTCGGCTGGTGCGCATGGCGGTGGAGGATATCGGGCTGGCCGACCCGCAGGCGCTGGTCATCGCCAATGCCGCGAAGGACGCCTATGACTATCTTGGTTCGCCCGAGGGCGAGCTCGCCTTCGCCGAGGCCGCCGTCTATCTCGCCACCGCGCCGAAATCCAACGCCGTCTACACCGCCTTCAAGGCGGCGACGCAAGCGGCCAAGGAGTACGGCTCGCTGCTGCCGCCCAAGCACATCCTCAACGCGCCGACCAAGCTGATGAAGGAAGAGGACTACGGCGCCGGCTACCGCTACGACCACGACGAGCCCGATGCCTTTTCCGGCCAGGACTATTTCCCGGAAAAGATGGGCCGGCGCACCTTCTACGATCCGCCTGAGCGCGGCTTCGAGCGCGATATCAGGAAACGGCTGGACTATTGGGCCAAGCTGCGCGGCGAGCGGGAAAGGTAGGGTGCTTCTCGCGCCTGCCGTTTGCCGCGGTCCGTGCCCTCAGCCGGCAAGCGCCGCGCGGATCTTGCCCGCGTTTTCCGCCAGCACCTCGGGCTTTTCCATCTGTCCGCTGTGCGGCTTCAAGGGGATGCCCTCGAAGCGCGGAATGACATGGACATGGAGGTGGTAGACGGTCTGGCCCGAAGCCGGCTCGTTGAACTGCAGGATGGTGACGCCGTCGGCGCCGAAAGCTTTCTTGACCGCCCGTGCCAGCTTCTGAACGCCAATGAAGAGCGGCCCGAGCGTTGCCGTGTCGGCGTCGAGCAGATTGCGCGATGGCGCCTTCGGCACCACCAGCGTGTGGCCCGTTCCTTGCGGCATCACGTCCATGAAGGCGATGACCGTATCGTCTTCATAGACACGGTGCGAGGGGATTTCGCCGCGCAGGATCTTCGCGAAGATGTTGCCGGAATCGTAGTCAGCCATGGCGGGCGCTCCTGATCAAGGATGTCCTGCATCGTGTAGCGAAGCCGTCATGGCGCGGCAAGGCAGGTCACCCGAGATCGATTATGCCTGCCTCGACAAGGGCGAGGGGCTACTCGGCCAGATCCTTGCGGAATGGCGTGTGGTCCTCGAGATATTCGCCCATCCGCTCGACCTCACGGCGCTCGCGGCGCAGATAATCGGCCACCGCGTTGCGCAGGCCGGGATGCGCGATGTAGTGCGCCGAGTGCATGGTTACCGGGCGGTAGCCCCGCGCCAGCTTGTGCTCGCCCTGTGCGCCGGCTTCCACGACCTTCAGCTTGCGTTCGATAGCGAAGTCGATCGCCTGGTGATAGCAGACCTCGAAATGCAGGAAGGGATGGTTCTCGATGCAGCCCCAGTTGCGCCCGTAGAGCGCATCGGAGCCGATGAAGTTGATGGCGCCGGCGATGTAGCGGCCGTTGCGCCTGGCCATCACCAGCAGGATGTCGTCGGCCATGCGCTCGCCGATCAGCGAGAAGAACTGGCGGTTCAGATAGGGCCGGCCCCATTTCCGGCCGCCGGTGTCCATGTAGAAGGCAAAGAAGTCGTCCCAGACCCTTTCGGTCAGGTCCTTGCCGGTCAGCCAGTCGATCGAGATGCCGTCGGCAAGTGCCTCGCGCCGCTCCTTCTTCATCGCCTTGCGCTTGCGGGAAGCAAGCCTGGCCAGGAAGTCGTCATAGCTCGAAAAGCCTTCATTGAAGAAATGGAACTGCTGGTCGGTGCGGTGCAGGAAGCCGGCCGCCTCCAGCGTGACGACATCGCTTTCCGAGGCGAAGGTGACGTGAGCGGAGGACACGCCGAGCTTGTCGGTCACCATCTTCAGGCCAGCCGCGAGGCCGGCCTTCACCGCGCTGTCATCCTCGCCCTTGCTGACCAGCAGGCGAGGGCCGGTGACGGGAGTGAACGGCACGGCACTTTGCAGCTTCGGATAGTAGCGGCCACCGGCGCGTTCGAACGCATCCGACCAGCCGTGGTCGAAAACATATTCGCCTTGGCTGTGCGATTTGAGATAGCAGGGCACGGCGCCCAGCAGCTTGCCCTGCGCCGTCTCCAGCCGCAGGTGGTGGCCCTGCCAGCCGGTGCGGCGCACGGCGCAGCCGGACTCTTCAAGCGCGCTCAGAAAAGCGAATGAAACGAGAGGGTTGTAGCCGTTTTCCTTGTCACCGCGCGTGGTCCCGGCAAAGCCGTTCCACTCATCGCAGGTGAAGGCGCCGATACCGGAGGCGACGCGGATCGAAAACTCCGCATTCGCCATCTGTCCATCATCGTCATCACCCTGATCCATGAGGCTTATTTAAGCTCCATACGGGGCTGCGCAAGCCTGGATCACGCCACCTTTACGAGGTCGGGTTCGAAACCTTCGAAGGTCATCTGGTCGGCATATTTGAAGGTGAGGTCGACCGCCGGCTGGTCATGCACGGTCCAGGTGATGACCGGCATTTTCAGCCGCTGGCGCACGAAGCTGACGAAGGGGTTGGGCAGGTCGCCGGCAGCATAGGAGGTGAAAGCGATGTCATGCGCCAGCATGGCGAAATGCGCCTCGATCAACTGGTTGTCCTTGCCGTAGGCGGTAAGCCCGCCGGGAATGCCGGGCGCGTCCTTCGGAAAATCGCGGATCAGCCAATGGTCGAACGACATGATCGCCGCCTTGCCCTTGTAGCGATTGAGCATCTTGCCGACGCTCGCCACAAGGCCCTGGTCGTAGCCCGGCGTGCCCTTCAGCTCGACCACCAGCGGCACGCGGCCGTCGATCAGGTCGAGCGCCTGCTGCAGCGTCGGCACATGATCGGCCGTGCCGCCGACCTTGAGCGCCGAGAGCTCCGCCGCCGTGCGCTGCCAGACGAAGCCGTCCTCACCGGTCAGCCGCTTGAGGTCGCCATCATGGATGATGACGGGAACGCGGTCCGAGGAGAGATGCACGTCGCATTCGATCGCGTAGCCGCGCTCGGCGGCGGCCGCGAAGGCCGACAGCGTGTTCTCCCAGCGCGCCTTGTTCATGTCGTGGAAGCCGCGATGCGCGACAGGGCGTGCGGTCAGCCAGGAAAGGTCGGTCATGATATCGGTCCGGCTCATTCGACTTCGAAGATCGCTTCGATCTCCACCGCCGCGTTAAGCGGCAGCGAGGCGGTGCCGACGGCGGAGCGGGCGTGCTTGCCGCGCTCGCCGAGCGCGGCGACCAGAAAATCGGAAGCGCCGTTGGCGACCAGATGCTGCTCGACAAAGTCGGGCGCCGAGGCGACGAAGACGGTGATCTTGACCAGGCGCCGGACCTTCCCGAGATCGCCGAGCGCTGCCTTGGCCTGCGCCAGAATGTTGATGGCGCAGTATTTTGCGGCTTCCTTGCCAGTCGCCGTATCGACGTCGCGGCCGAGTAGGCCGCTCGCCTGCAGCTTGCCGTCCTTGAGCGGCAACTGCCCCGCCGTGAACAGCAGATTGCCGGTCCGGCAATAGGGCACATAGTTGGCGGCCGGCGCGGCGGCAGCCGGAATTGTGACGCCGAGATCGCTTAGCCGCTTTTCGATTGTTTCACCCATCGTATTTCCCTATTGCTTGAAGACGCCGCGCGAGCCGGGCCGAAATTGCTATTTTTGCCTCGCTTCCGCCATGACTTTTTTTAAGCTGGACCATCTTTCCCTGCGGCCTGCCATCAGCCGCGACGATCGGAGCACCATATGCGCGCAAAGCGCCTAGCATTCCCTGCCGTTCTTGTGCCAGCGCTGTTCCTGGTGGCTCCCGCCTTTGCCGTTCCGGCGCTGCAGGCGCACCGCGCGGTCTACGACCTGACCCTCAACAAGGCATCCGACCGCTCCGGCATAACCGGCATTTCGGGCCGCATGGTCTACGAATTCAATGGCTCGCCCTGCGAGGGCTACACGGTAAAGTTCCGCTTCGTCACCCAGATCGTCACCAACGACAATACGCGTCTGACCGATCAACAGACGACCACTTTCGAGGATGCCGAGGGCAAGACCTTCTCCTTCGTCACCAAATCCTTCGTCGACCAGAATCTCGACAAGGAGGTCAAGGGCATGGCGACCAGGGAGCCCAAGGGCCTCAAGGTCGACATCGACAAGCCCGAGAAGAACAGCCTGGAGCTCGCCGCCACCCAGTTCCCGACCCAGCATCTGGTGGAACTGATCGGCAAGGCCGAGAAGGGCGAAAGCTTCTATGAAACCAACCTTTTCGACGGGTCGGAAGACGCCAACAAGGTGATGACCACGACGGTCGTCGTCGGCAAGAAGACCGACGCCGACAAGACCGACCCGGAAGCGCCGGCGCTGGCCAAGCTCGCCGCCGACAAATACTGGCCGGTCGACATCGCCTATTTCGACGACACCGACAAGAGCGGCGAGGAGGTCCCGGAGTACCGGATCAGCTTCAAGCTGCACGAAAACGGCATCACCCGCGATCTCGTCATGGACTATGGCGACTTCTCGATGACCGGCAAGCTGGTCAACCTGTCGCTGTTCGACCAGGCGAAACCCTGTCCTGCATCGAAATAGTCCAAAGGCAAATCGTCTCGCAGGGCCGTCGGCGCTGAAGAGGGGAGCGGCAGGCCTGATGGCGATCTATGTCGATGCGGCGATCTGGAAATGGGCCGGCCACCGCTGGTGCCATTTGATGGCCGACGACACCGATGAACTGCATCGCTTTGCCACCGAACTCGGCCTCAAGCGCTCGTCCTACCAGGGGCCGCCCAAGACATCGGCGCCGCATTATGACATAACCGGCTTCGAGCGCGACCGGGCGGTGCGGCTGGGCGCGATCGAGTGCAGCCGCGAGGAGATTGTTGCGATCTTCCGCCGTGTGCGGGTTCCTAACGGGAAGATAAGGCCATGACGCTCACGGCATTTCTGGCTTACTGCGCCGCGATCACGCTTGCCGCCGCTACGCCCGGCGCGGCAATGTTCGCGGTCATCACCAACGGCGTCTCGCGTGGCTTCGTCCGCGCCTTCATGGCCGGTGTCGGCATTGCCGCCGGCGATGCGGTGCTGGTGATCCTGGCGCTGCTCGGCCTGGTGGCGCTGGCACAGACTTTCGAATGGGTGTTCCTCGCCCTGAAATATGCGGGCGCTGCCTATCTGGTGTTCCTCGGCATCCGGATGTGGCGCTCGGCCAACGCCCGTGCGGATACGGCGCAGGCATCCCAGGCGAGGCTCTCACGCTCGTTTTTCCTCGGCGCCTCCATAGCGCTCGGCAATCCCAAGGCAATCCTGTTCCACGCCTCGATCATGCCGCTGATCCTCGATCTCGACACCATGACCTTCGCCGATGGGCTGCTGGTGATAGCGGTCGTCATCAGCGTCAACATTGGCACCATGGGCGTCTACGCGGCGCTCGCCGGGCGGGCCTCCGGCTGGTTCAGGACGCCGGGGCGCATGCGCCTGATGAACAGGTTTGCCGGCGGCGCCATGATCGGCACCGGTGCGCTGATCGTCGCACGCTGATCGGCAAGGAGCAGGGGCGCTTGCGTTTGTCGCGCATCCCCTCTATATGCGCGTTCATTCCACACACGGACTTTGGTGTCTGCCCGGGAGAAATCCGGCTGAAACCTCCGGTGGCGTTCAAGGACCTCGGTCCGAAAATGCCTGTGTCCGTGGAGGCCAACCGGAAAGGAACTAAGAATGGCTCTGCCTGATTTCAGCATGCGCCAGCTTTTGGAAGCTGGCATTCACTTCGGCCACCAGACCCACCGCTGGAACCCGAAGATGGCGCCCTACATCTACGGCGCCCGCAACAACATCCACATCATCGACCTGTCGCAGACGGTGCCGCTGCTGCACCAGGCGCTCAAGCAGGTGTCGGACACCGTCGCCAAGGGCGGCCGCGTGCTGTTC
>NZ_RZOJ01000319.1:0-6921 GCF_003998845.1 Mesorhizobium sp. M4A.F.Ca.ET.022.05.2.1
CGCCATCCTGTTCGACCCCCCGGATCCGTCGATCTTCACCGTGCTGACGGCGCCGAGCGGCGAGGAAGGCACCGCCAACATCGACTTCGTCATCTTCCCGCCGCGCTGGCTGGTGGCCGAGGATACGTTCCGCCCGCCCTGGTACCATCGCAACATCATGAGCGAGTTCATGGGCCTGATCCACGGCCAGTACGACGCCAAGGAGGAGGGCTTCGTCCCCGGCGGCATCAGCCTGCACAATTTGATGCTGGCCCACGGGCCTGACGCGACTGGCTTCGAAAAGGCCTCGCGCACGGAACTGAAACCGGTCAAGCTCGACAACACCATGGCCTTCATGTTCGAGACCCGATTCCCGCAGATGCTGACCCGCTACGCCGCCGAGGTCGAAACCAGGCAGGACAATTACATCGACTGCTGGGCCGGGCTGAAAAAACGCTTCAACGGCACGCCAGAGGGCGACTGGTCTTGAGTTTGGACCGCCTCGTCCTGCTCGGGTCCAAGGGCGGCCCGGCGATCCGGCCGGGTGGGCCGTGGCCAAGTTCCTCGCTGCTCGAGATCGGCGGCCGCGCAATCGTCGTCGATTGCGGGCTGGGCGTCACCCGCGCGCTGACTGATGCCGGGCTCAGCCTGAAGACGCTCGACCTGGTCTTCATCACGCATCTGCATTCGGACCATGTGCTGGAACTCGGACCGCTGATCCACACCGCCTGGACGGCGGGCCTCGCCACGCCGGTGACCATCTTCGGTCCGCCTGGCACCGGCCACTACTGGCAGCGCTTCTGCCAGGCGATGGATTTCGACATCGAAATCCGCATCGTCGACGAAGGCCGGCCGGATATCAGGGATCTGGTCTCGGTCGGGGAGTTCGGCGGGGGACTGGTTGTGGAGGAGGGTGGGCTGAAGGTGACGGCGCTGCGCGTCGACCATCCGCCGGTGACCGACTGCTTTGCGCTGCGTATCGAGCATGGCGGCAGGAGCATCGTGTTCTCCGCCGACACGGCCTTCTTCCCGCCGCTGGCCGACTTCGCCAAAGGCGCCGATATCCTCGTCCATGAAGCGATGCTGGAGGAAGGGATCGAGCGGCTGGTGGCGAAGACCGGCAACGGCGCGCGGCTGCGCGAACATCTGCTCGCCAGCCATAGTTTCGCCGAGGAGGCCGGCCGCATCGCCAGCGATGCCGGTGTCAACAGATTGGTGTTGAACCACCTCATTCCGGCCGACGATGCCGCGATCGGCGAGGCCGACTGGATCGCCGCCGTCAGGAAAACTTGGGCCGGCGACTTGACGATCGCCCGCGACGGCCTTGTTGTGGGGTTAGGGCATGATCCCGAAAAGTGGGACCCGGTTTTCGGAAAAGATCATGCGACAGACAAAGACCAAAGCGGCGAACAAGCCGCGCAAGGAGAGGAAACCGCATGAAGCTTGCCACATTGAAGAACGGGACCCGCGACGGAAAGCTGGTCGTCGTCTCGCGCGATTTGACGCGGTTCACCGACGCCTCCTTCCTGGTGCCGACGCTGCAAGCCGCGCTCGACGACTGGCGGCGGATTTCGCCGCACCTCGCGGCAATGGCGGAATCGCTGGAGAACAATGCGGTGCCTTCGGCGCGCTTCCACGAGCATGACGCGCATTCGCCGCTGCCGCGCGCCTATCAGTGGGCCGACGGCTCGGCCTATGTGAACCATGTCGAACTGGTGCGCAAAGCGCGCGGCGCCGAAATGCCGGCAAGTTTTTGGACCGATCCGCTGATCTACCAGGGCGGCTCGGACAGCTTCATTCCGCCGCGCGATCCGATCCGCATGGCCGACGAGGCCTTCGGCATCGACATGGAGGCGGAAGTCGCCGTCATCGTCGACGACGTGCCGATGGGCGCCGGCCCCGACCAGGCGCGGGACGCGATCCGGCTGGTCATGCTGGTCAACGACGTGACACTGCGCGCCATCACCGGCCCCGAGCTTGCCAAGGGTTTTGGCTTCTTCCAGTCGAAACCGTCCTCCGCCTTCTCGCCCGTCGCGGTGACGCCGGATGAGTTGGGCGACGCCTGGGACGGCGGCAAGGTCAGCCTGCCGCTGCTGGCCGATCTCAACGGCAAGCCGTTCGGCCGTGCGGACGCAGGGGTCGACATGATCTTCGATTTCCCGGCGCTGATCGCGCATGCCGCGAGGACGCGGCCGCTCGCCGCCGGCGCCATCATCGGTTCGGGCACCGTCTCCAACAAGCTGGACGGCGGGCCGGGCAAGCCTGTCTCGGCCGGCGGCGCCGGCTATTCCTGCATTGCCGAACTGCGCATGATCGAGACCATCGAGGCGGGCGAACCGAAGACGCCATTCCTGCATTTCGGCGACACGGTGCGCATCGAGATGAAGGACAAGGCCGGCCATTCGATCTTCGGCGCCATCGAGCAGAAGGTCGAGAAATACGCGGGGTGAGGGGATGCCAGGCGAAGCCGTCTATTTGCTGTTTGGCGTGTGGGCGCTGGCCATTCTGGTGGTCTTCATCCAGGCGATCCGCCTGAGCTACCGCATCGAGGCGCGCTCGCCTGATCTCACCAACCGCAGCGGCTTGCCGCGCAACGCGATGATGTTCCACACCATCACCAATCTCAGCGTCGCGCGGGACGAGGAAACACAAGGCCTGCGGCGAAAAATGATCCGGCTGCTGCTGATCGTTGTCGGCGGCTTCCTGGTTCTGGCGGTCGGCATCGGCCTTGTCGACAGGACGCCATGACGCTGCTTGATCACCTGCGCCGCATGGCGCGCAACAATCGCTGGTCGAACGACCGCCTGTACCGCGCCGTGCTGTTCCTCGAGCCTGGAGAATTTGAGGCCGCGCGCACCAGCTTCTTTCCGTCGATCAAGGAGACGCTGAACCACATCCTCGCTGTCGACCATCTCTATCTCGATTTTCTCACGGAGGGTGGTGTCGGCGCTGCCGCCTATGATGATTTCGTGCCGTTCGACAATGTCGCCGATTTGGTAGTGGCGCAGATCACCTTCGACCGCAAACTGATCGCCTTCTGCGATGCTTTGTCCGAGGCCGATCTAGACCGTCGTGTCATCACCGATAGACGCGAAGACGGTATGATCCCCGAGCGCATCGGCGACATCCTCGCCCATGTCTTCCTGCACGACATCCACCACCGCGGGCAGGTGCACGCGATGCTCTCCGGCACTTCCGTTCCGCCGCCGCAACTGGATGAGTTTTTGCTCGACTACGACATCAAGCTGCGGAAGGACGAGGTCGAGCGGCTCGGTCTTTGAACCGCTCGACCCTCCTCGGCCTTACGCCGCCTTGCCGTCCAGCTTGATCACGCCGCGCTTGATCTGGTCCTGCTCGATCGATTCGAACAGGGCGCGGAAATTGCCCTCGCCAAAGCCCTCGTCGCCCTTCCTCTGGATGAACTCGAAGAAGATCGGGCCGATCACGGTTTTCGAGAAGATCTGCAGCAGGATCTTGGTCATGCCGCCGTCGACGACGCCTTCGCCGTCGATCAGGATGCCGTGCTTCTTCATCCGCCCGATCGGCTCGTCGTGATCATGCACACGGTCCTGCGACATCTCGTAATAGGTGTCGGGCGGGCCAGGCATGAACTTCAGCCCGTTGGCGGCAAGCAGGTCGGTGGCCTCGTAGATCGCGTCCGTGCCAACGGCGATGTGCTGGATGCCTTCGCCATTGTACTTCTTCAGATATTCGGCGATCTGGCTGGTCTCGTCCTTGGACTCGTTCAGCGGAATGCGGATCTTGCCGCAGGGCGAGGTGATGGCGCGGCTGACCAGCCCGGTGATCTTGCCGTCAATGTCGAAGAAGTGGATCTGCTTGAAGCCGAACAGGTCGCGGTAAAAGTCCCACCACTTGTCCATGTTGCCGCGATAGACATTGTGGGTGAGGTGATCGAGGTAGTAGAAGCCGACGCCCTCCGGCTTCGGGTCGCGCTCGCCCAGCCACTCGAACTCGGCGTCATAGGCCGAGCCTTTCTCCCCATAGGTCTCGATGAAATAAAGCAGCGAGCCCCCTATGCCGACGATGGCCGGCACGTCGAGCGCTTTGTCGGTGCCTTCATAAGGCGTGGCACCCTTCGACACGGCATGGTCGAAGGCGTGCCTGGCGTCGACAACGCGCCACGCCATCGAGGCGGCGCAGGGGCCGTGTTTGTCGACGAATTTCATCGCATGCGAGCCGGGCTCGGCATTGACGATGTAGTTTATGTCGCCCTGCCGCCAGACGGTGATCGCCTTGGTGCGGTGCTTCGCCACCGCGACATAGCCCATGCGGGCGAAGAGCTCGGCGAGCTTGGCAGGCTCGGGATGCGCGAACTCGACGAATTCGAAACCGTCGGTGCCGGCGGGGTTCGCCTTGCTGATCCTGGCGGGCGGGGCGTCGTGCGGGAAGGGGCCCATGGCGGTTCTCCGAAGCTGTTGCGGCCGGTCTTGGCCATCTTCGCTCATGATAACGCCGGAGGGCCGCACGGTGCTTGCATTCGAACGCCTGAAATGCTCATGTCATGCGTAGAACGTGCATGGTTGGAGGAAAATCCGTGGATAATGCGCGCCTTGATCAATTCGATCGCAAGATACTGGCTCTGCTGCAGGGCGACGCGCGGCTCACCAACAACGATTTGTCGGAGCGGGTGAACCTGTCGGCCTCGCAATGCTCGCGCCGCCGCCAGCGGCTGGAGGAGGACGGCTATATCAAGGGATACCGCGCGGTGCTCGACCGGGACCGGCTGGGCTTCTCGCTGGTCAACGTCATCTCGGTGACACTGGCCACCCACAATCGTGACAACGCCCGGCGCTTCGGCGAGTTGGTGGCGCGGCTGCCTGAGGTTCAGGAGGCGCACGCGTTGACCGGGGAGATGGACTACATTCTGAAAGTGGTGACGCCCGATCTCAAATCACTGTCGGAGTTCGTCAACGGCGTGCTCCTGCCGCACGAATCCGTCCAGCATGTGAAGACGGCAATCGTGCTGGAGACGCTGAAGGAGACCGGCGCGCTGCCGATCTAGGTGCGCTGATGTTCAGGGGAGGCCGGCCGCCAAACGGCTTCCTGCTTCCGGTGCTCACGTACTTTAAGTACGCTCCGCTCCGGTTCTGGGAAGCCACCGTTCTCGGCTCGGCCTGACCTGAATCTCAGCACACCTTGACAAAATTCAGCCCCTCGACTGCTGAATCAGCCCATAGAGATTGGTGCAGCGGGCGCCGGAGCGGCAGTAGGCGAAGACCGGGCCCTCGAGCTCGTCGAGCGCCGCGGCCTGGTCCTGGACATTCTCGAAGGTGATCTGGCCGCTGATGACCGGGATGAAGCGGAAGGCGAGGCCGGCCGCCTGGGCCGCTGCCTGGACGCTTTCGGCCGAAGGCTGGCCGGGCTGCTCGTTGTCCGGCCGGTTGCAGATCACGCTCTTGAAGCCGGCTTCCTTGATGGCGGTGATATCGCTGGGCTGGATCTGGCCCGAGACCGAATAGTCGTCGCTGATCTCTCGGTATTCCATGGTCGTCCTCGCAATCTGGTCGCGCGACAGTCTTGCCACTCCCGGAGCGAGCCGGCAACTGCTCCCGCCGATCGCGTATCGTCGCACGCCGCCGGCGTCGTCTTTGCAGATAGACATTCGCGGCGGAAAATCCAGCCGGACCATCACAATCCGGCTGGATGAGCGGACCTCAGCTGCCGAGGATCGCGCCTTTGATCTGGGCGATGTTGTTGTGCATCATGTCGATATAGGTCGAGGCTGGTCCGTCGGGCTGCGACAGCGCATCCGAATAGAGCGTGCCCCCGACCTTGATGCCGGTCTCGCTGGCGATCTGCTCGATCAGCCGCGGATTGGTGATGTTTTCGACGAAGATCGCAGCCGCCTTGTCTTGCTTCACTTGCTCGACCAGCTTGGCGACGTCGGCGGCCGATGGCTCGGAGTCGGTGGAAATGCCCTGCGGCGCCAGGAAGGCCAGGCCATATTCGTGCTCGAAATAGCCGAAGGCATCGTGCGAGGTGATGACGACGCGCTTCTCCTCGGGGATCGACTGGATCGCCGCCTTCACCTCGCCTTCCAGCGCATCCAGCTTCTTGGTGTAGGCCGCGGCATTGGTCTGGTAGCCGACGCAGCCATCGCTGTCGGCGGCGCAGAAGGCCTCGGCGATATTCTTCACATAGATCCTGGCATTGGCGATCGACTGGAAGGCATGCGGGTCGGTGACCGTCTTGCCGCCGCCGGTGGCGGCGCCTTCCGCCGCGTCCGCATCGGCGAATTCCGGCTTGAAGTCGATGGGGGTGACGCCCTTGGTCAAGGTAACGATCGAGGCCTTGGTGGCGCTGGCGTCGACCAGGCGCTGCAAAAAGCCTTCGAAATGCAGCCCGTTGACCAGCACCACATCAGCGCCAGCCATCGCCACCGCGTCGGCCGGGCTCGGTTCGTAGACATGGGCGTCGCCATCCGGGCCGACGATGGTGGTGATGCTGACCCGGTCGCCGCCGACATTCTTGGCGAAATCCGCAATCACCGTGAAGCTCGCCACCACCTTGAGCGGCGCGGCGAAGGCCGAAGAAGCGCCAAGCGCGGTAAATGTTATAACGCTCAGGGCCAGGGCGGCGCGGAAGGATTTCAGCATTGGGCAGGTCTCCTTGCTTGGGGGATCAGGCGGTCCGGTGGCGATGGTGGACGATGCGGGCGCGCAGCGCGCCGCGCGAGCCGAACACGATCGAGAAGAAGTAGACGACGCCGGCCGACAGGATGATGGCCGGGCCGGACGGCAGCGAGGCGTGGTAGGAAAGCAGCAGTCCGGCGGTGCAGGAGGCGAAGCCGATCAGCACCGCCAGCACGCACATAGGCTCGACGCGCACCGTCCAGAAGCGGGCGGCGGCGGCCGGCAGCATCATCAGCCCGACCGACAAAAGCGTGCCTAGCGCCTGGAAGCCGCCGACGAGGTTGAGCAC
>NZ_RZOJ01000031.1:0-30917 GCF_003998845.1 Mesorhizobium sp. M4A.F.Ca.ET.022.05.2.1
TGTGACCTACAGATTAGGAATCTGCCGCTCTATCCTACTGAGCTACGGGACCACGCGGCCCGACACATAGCCGCTTCGGACCGGTTCGCCAAGAGGCGGACTGAAAGCAAAATCAGTCCGCCGTTTCGCAAAACTCACACTTGCCCCGACTTCTGCGCATGCCCGGCTACGGTCCGCGGAGGATCCACGTCCTTGCCGGGAACCGGCGCCTCAGGCGGCCAGAGCGGTCTCCGCGAGCTTCACCCAATAGCTCATGCCATGCGGAATGACCTCGTCGTTGAAATCGTAGGCCGGGTGGTGCAGGCCGGCCGTGTCGCCGTTGCCGATGAAGATGAAGGCGCCCGGCCGCGCTTCCAGCATGTAGGAGAAATCCTCGCCGCCCATCACCGGCTGGATGGAGCGGTGCACCTGTGAATTGCCAGCGATATCGGCGGCGACGTCGGCTGCAAAGACCGTCTCTTCCGCATGGTTGAAGGTGACCGGATAGTTGGGCTCGTAGTCGAAGGTGATGGTGGCGCCAAAGGCGGCGGCCAGGCCGTCGCAAAGGGCGCGAATGCGCTCCTCGGCCTTCTTGGCCACTTCCTTCTTCAGCGAGCGCACCGTGCCGGCGATCTCGGCGCTCTCGGGGATGACGTTGTAGGCGTCGCCGGCGTGGAATTTCGTCACCGACACCACCACCGACTCGACCGGGTCGGTGCTGCGCGAGGCGATCGTCTGCATCGCTCCGACAAGCTGGCTGGTGATGACGATCGGATCGATGGTGCCGTGCGGCATGGCCGCATGGCCGCCCCGGCCCTTGACGGTGATGGTGAATTCGGCGGTCGCCGCCATGATCGGGCCCGGCCTGATGGCGAACTGGCCGACCGGCAGGCCCGGCATGTTGTGCATGCCGAACACCTTGGAGATGCCGAAGCGTTCCATCATGCCGTCCTTGACCATCTCGTTGCCGCCGCCGCCGCCCTCCTCGGCCGGCTGGAAGATGACCGCGACCGAGCCGGTGAAATTGCGGGTTTCGGAGAGATATTTGGCGGCACCCAAAAGCATCGCCGTGTGGCCGTCATGGCCGCAGGCATGCATCTTGCCGGGAACAGTCGAGGCGTAGGGCTTGCCGGTGATTTCGTTGATAGGCAACGCGTCCATGTCGGCGCGCAGCCCAATCGTCGTGCCATCGCCGTTGCGGCCGCGGATGATGCCGACGACGCCGGTCTTGCCCAGGCCCGTCACCACCTCGTCGCAACCGAATTCCTTAAGCTTCCCGGTGACGAAGGCCGCCGTCTTGAAGACATCGAAGTTCAACTCCGGCGTCTGGTGCAGGTGGCGGCGCCAACCGGCGACCTCGTCTTGCATCTCGGCGGCGCGGTTCAAAATCGGCATGATGGTCCCATTTCATCGTTGGAGCAGCCAGTTGCAGCCTGCTGCATTATAGTTGTGATTGCCAGGCGCTTTGCCATGTTGACGTCACATAGGGTAAATAGCACCGCAACAATGCAGCCCGGGAAATCGAGGGCCGGGCCGCACCATGCTGGCGATCGCGTAACGAAATCTTACGGAGCCAGGGGCGACTACGGCAAGAGGCGATTTCGGATTCCATGATGCGGCACGGGCATTTCCTCAAACTATTGCTGGCCGGCGCGCTGGCCTTGCCGATGCTGGCGGGCGTCGCGCGCGCCAATCCTTTGATCCTGTTCGACCTGAAGAGTGGCAAGATCCTTGAGCACCAGGACGCTTTCAAGCGCTGGTACCCGGCGTCGCTGACCAAGCTGATGACGGCCTATGTGACGTTCCGGGCCATCGCCGCCGGTGAGGTCACGCTCGATTCGCCGATCAAGGTGACGAAGCATTCTGCCGGCGAGCCGCCCAGCAAGATGGGCTTCAAGCCGGGCTCGGTGATGCGGCTCGACAATGCGCTGAAGATGATGCTGGTCAAGTCGGCCAACGACATCGCCATGGCCGTTGGCGAAAATATCGGTGGCACGCAGGCGGCCTTCGCCGACCGGATGAACGCGGAAGCGGCGCGTCTCGGCATGACGGGAACACATTTCGTCAATCCGAACGGGCTCTATTCGCCGGACCAGTACACCACCGCGCGCGATCTCGCGCTGCTGGTGATGGCGATCCGCGGCGAGTTCCCGCAATACGCGCCCTGGTTCTCGATCGAGGGGCTCGCCGTCGGCAAGAAGGCGCTCCCCAACTACAATCTGTTGATCGGCCGCTATCCGGGCGCCGATGGCATGAAGACCGGTTTTGTCTGTTCCTCGGGCTTCAACATGATCGGCTCGGCGACGCGCAACGGTCGCACACTGGTCGCCGTGGTGCTTGGCGAGAAATCGGCGGTCAGCCGTGCCGAGACGGCGGCGAAGCTGCTCGACCAGGGCTTTGACACGCCGGCCACAGGGTCGACGACACTCGCCGCGCTGCCGTCCTATGGCGACACGATCTCGGCCAACGATTTGCATGACGAGATCTGCAAGAAGAAGACCAAGGCGGAGCAGTCGGAAGCAGCGCCCGCTCCGGCCAAGGATGCGCCGAAGTCGCCTTATCAGGTCAAGCTCGACCACCCAACCCTGGTCGCCGTCGGGCTCGGCGGCGCCGACGGGCCGACGCCGAAGGCGATGCTCGATCAGGCCGGCCAGGAATATGCTGACGTGCCGCTGCCGAGCTGGCGGCCCGACATTCCGGCGCCGACGGGCGCCGAACCGGCCGCAGCCGGGACGGCCGCGGCCGCCGCGCAGGGCGACCAGCCGGTCAAGGTCGCGAACTAGCCCGATGGGCGGCAGCTTTCCCATCCCGGTCTCGGTGCTCACCGGCTTCCTCGGCGCCGGCAAGACGACGCTGCTCAACCGGCTGCTGAAGGACCCGCAACTTACCGACACGGCGGTCATCATCAACGAGTTCGGCGAGGTGGCGATCGACCATCTGCTGGTCGAGCAGGCCTCAGACGGCATCATCCAGCTTTCCGACGGCTGCCTGTGCTGCACGGTGCGCGGCGAACTGGTCGATACGCTGGCCGACCTCGTCGACCGGCTGCAGACCGGCCGCATCGCCAGGCTGGCGCGTGTCGTGGTCGAAACCACCGGGCTTGCCGATCCGGCGCCGGTGCTGCAGTCGATCATGGCGCATCCGGCGCTGGTGCAGGCTTTCCGGCTCGACGGCGTGATCACTCTGGTCGATGCGGTCAACGGCAATGCAACCCTCGACGCTCATGTCGAGGCGGTGAAGCAGGTGGCGGTCGCCGACCGCATCGTGCTCACCAAGACCGACCTCGCCACCGATGCCGGCGATGTCGCGGCGTTGCGAGCGCGCCTGCGTCAGCTCAATCCCGGCGCCGTTCTGCTCGATGCCGATGACAGCGAAACCGGCGCCGCGGCGCTGTTCGACTGCGGGCTCTACAACCCCGAAACCAAATCGGCCGATGTGCAGCGCTGGCTGGGCGAAGAGGCTGGTCATCATCACCATGATCATGATGGCCACCACCACCATCATGGCGACGATCATCATCACGATCACCAGCATCGCCACGATTCGCGGGTGCGCTCGCATTCGCTGGTCCATGACGGTCCGGTGCCGTTCTCGGCGATCGAGATGTTTCTCGATCTGCTGCGCTCGACGCATGGCGAGAAGCTGCTGCGTATGAAAGGCGTCATCGAATTGCTGGAGGATCCGTCGCGGCCGCTGGTCATCCATGGCGTGCAGAAGATCCTGCACCCGCCGGCAAGGCTGCCGGCCTGGCCGGAGGGCAATCGCGGCACCAGGCTGGTGCTGATCACGCTCGACATGCCGGAGGACTATGTGCGCCGGCTGTTCGGCGCCTTCACCAACAGGCCGTCGATCGACACGCCCGACCGCGCGGCGCTGGAGGACAATCCGCTGGCCATAGCCGGGCGACGGTAAGGGGCCAGGACCGCAAACTCAGGCGGCGCCGCGCTCGACCAGGAAGCGATGGCCGCCGGACACCGCGGCCGTTTCGACGAGCTGATGGCCTGCGTCCGAGCAGAAGGCCGGAATGTCGATGACGGCAAGCGGATCGGTGGTTTCCAGCCAGAGCAGGCTGCCCGGCCGCATCGCGGCCAGACGCTTCTTCGCCTTGAGCACGGGGAGGGGACAGTTCAGCCCCTTGAGATCGTAGACGGCAGGGCGCCTGCTTTCTGTTTTTTCATGCATGTCGTTGTCCCAAACCGCCCCACACTTTTGGGCGACATGCATCAGCCAAAACCTCAGCCGCCGAACATGCCGAGCAGCTTCTTCTTCAGCTTCGTCACCGTGCCATCGTCGGCGCTCGCGGCCCGCGTTTCGGCTGCCGGCTCGGCCGCTTCGACGCCCGCGGTGGTGACCGGCTGCTGGGCAGCCTGCTTGGCGGCTTCCGCCTCGGCCAATGCCTGGGCCTTGGCAGCTTCCTTGGCGGCCTTGGCTGCCTGTATGGCCGCGAACCGCTGTTCCTCGGCCTTGCGCTTGGCTTCCTTCTCGGCGTCGAGCGCGGCCATCTTGCGGCCGAGCGGCGAATCGATACGGCCCATGCGCGCGGTCTCGGTCACCGAGCCGTCGCCGTTCATCGATGGCGGGTCGATCGGCACGCGCTCGCCGCGGGCGCGGCGCTTCGACCAGTCGGAAACGATGCTGGCTTCCTTGATGCCGGCAATCGTCGGCTTGGGCGCCGGCGCGCTGGACTTGACCGCGCCGTTGAAGGCCGAGTCATAGGTGCTCTGATAGGCGCTATAGGCGCTCTTCAGCGAATCCGGCTGCGTGGTGGCGGGGCAGGGCCCGGTGGGATCGAAGGTCGTGCCTTCGGGAGCCACTTGATTGAAGACGTAGCGCTTTTCGCAGACGTCGACCTTCGGCGGCACCTTGGTGATCTCGAAATTGTCGTAGCCGACCTTCAGCATCTTCCAGAAATCGTAGTTCGGGTCGTTGCGGTAGCGCGCCATGTTGGCGGCGGTCATGCGGAACGGAAAGGCCTGGATCTGGAACTCGGTCTGCCCGCCCTGGAAGGCATCGCGGCCGAAGGCGTAGATCTGCTCGATCTGGGCATCGGTCATCGAATAGCAGCCCGACGACGAGCAGGCGCCATGCACCATCAGGTTGGAGCCGGTGCGGCCATTGGCGCGGTCATAGGCGTTGGGATAGCCGATGTTGAAGGACAGATGGTAGTTCGAGCGCGGGTTCATCTGCGAGGGCCGGACCGTATAGAAGCCTTCCGGCGCCTGGCGGTCGCCTTCCGTGTACTTCGGCCCGAGCTTGCCCGACCATTTGCAGATGTCGTAGCTGGCCACCATCTCGTAGCGGCCATTGGTCTTGGCCTTCCAGATCTCCAGCTTGCCCTCTTCCTTGAAGATACGGGCCATCACCGACGAGGTGCGGACCATGCCCTTGGCCTTCATGTCGGCCAGGATCTTGTCCGGCAGCGGCTTGTTGGCCTCCGGCGCGAAATCCTTCATCGAGGAATCGTTGCAGCCGGCGACGCCGATGGCGGCGATCAGGACTCCGGTGCGGGCAAGCTTGGCAAACATGGTACGGCTTAGTCTTTCCCTCGGGCCACGGGTTCAACCGCCAGGCCCGCACGCTGAACATGAGCGGACCGTAAGCCCGTTAACCTTGAAAAATCCTTACCGCAAGCCTCGAACGACCCCTCGCGGCAATTTCATTGAGCCGAACGCGGCGGCATTTTTGTGGCGGAATCGTGCCCGTACACCACTTTGCCGCGTAGCGGCCGAAGCTATTCCAGGGCGATCAGTCGTTTTGACAGAAACGGATTTGACGGGGACTAGTTGACGTCGGTGCCAGTGCCATTGCTGTTGCCGTTTTCCACTTGCGGCTGGGAAGTCGCTTGTTGGGCCGTCAGTGCTTGCAGGCGGGCCGCTTTGATCAGCGTGGGTTTCTCGTATTTCTTCATTTCAAATCCCCCGAAACGAGAAGCTTAATTAGCAGCCGTTAAAGCAAAGTGTCTATGGCGGCCCTGCTCCGAACCACCGGATCGCCGCCTGGACCACCGATGTGGGTGGCGCCTTCCGAAGGGAAAACCGTTCCAAACGTTTGATGGAACTGCCCGGATATAAGGCGCGTCGGGCTGAAACGGAGTTAGGCGATGCGCCTTAAGCCCTCCCAGAACCGCCCACATTTCCGGGCACTAGAGGCTGCGGCCCATGGCCAGGTATTTCTCGCGACGCTGCTCACGGAAATCGGTGTTGGCGCCGGCAAAATCCTTCATCGTCTTGGCTATGAGGTCGCCGGTGGCGGCGATCACCGTCTCCGGCGCCCGATGGGCGCCGCCGAGCGGCTCGGGGACGATGGCGTCGATGATCTTCATTTCGTAAAGATCCTGGGCGGTGATCTTCATATTGGTCGCCGCGTCCCTGGAGCGGGTGGTGTCGCGCCACAGGATCGAGGCTGCGCCCTCCGGCGAGATCACCGAATAGATCGCATGCTCCAGCATGTAGACCCGATTGGCGGTGGCGATGGCGATGGCGCCGCCCGAACCGCCTTCGCCGATCACCACCGAGATCGACGGTACCTTGAGGGCCAGACAGGCCGAGGTCGAGCGGGCAATCGCCTCGGCCTGGCCGCGTTCCTCGGCGCCGACGCCGGGATAGGCGCCGGCGGTGTCGACCAGCGTCAGAAGCGGAATCTTGAAGCGGTCGGCAAGCTCCATCAGCCGCACCGCCTTGCGGTAGCCTTCCGGCCGCACCGAGCCGAAATTGTGCTTCAGCCGGCTCGCCGTGTCCGAGCCCTTCTCCTGGCCGATCACCGCCACCGGCTCGCCTCGGAAGCGGGCGAAGCCGCCGACGATCGCCTGATCCTCGCCGAAATTGCGGTCGCCGGCGAGCGGCGTGAAATCGCTGAGCAGGCCCTTGATGTAGTCGACGCAATGCGGCCTGTCGGGATGGCGCGCCACCTGCACCTTCTGCCAGGGCGTCAGCGCCTTGTAGGCCTCGCGCAGCGCATCGCGCGAGCGCTTCTCCAGCCGGCTGATCTCGTCGCCGACATCGACGGCCTCGCCGTTCTCGGCAAGCTTCTTCAGTTCCAGGATCTTGCCTTCGAGATCCTGCACCGGCTTTTCGAAATCGAGGTAGTTGTACATTCTTGAGCGGACCGACAGTTCGGAAGGCAATGGCTGGCGAAACCCTCGAAAACAGGGGCCCCGGGCGATGGAACGTCGCCCTCACATAGCGACATGAGGCCTAGTCGGCAAGCGGATGATGATCATTGACCAGCCGCACCAGCCGCTCTTCCAGCACATGGGTGTAGATCTGGGTGGTGGAGATGTCGGCGTGGCCGAGCAGCTGCTGCACGGCCCTGAGATCGGCGCCGTTCTGCAGGAGGTGGCTGGCGAAGGCGTGGCGCAGCACATGCGGCGAGATCTTGGCCGAGGCGATGCCGGCCCTTGCGGCAAGCCCTTTGAGGTCGCGGGCGAAGACCTGACGGGAGAGGTGGCCGGTGTCGGAGGCGGCCGGAAACAGGAAGGGGCTGGCGGCGAGGGCCGGCCGCTCTGCCCTGGCGGCAAGCCAGGCCCGCATGGCGGCGCGCGCCTTGGCCGAGAGCGGCACCATGCGCTCCTTGTCGCCCTTGCCGCGCACCATGAAGAAGCGGTCATCGCGCAGCGCCACCGTCACCGGCAGGCCGACCAGTTCGGAAACGCGCAGGCCGGTGGCGTAGAGCACCTCAACCAGTGCATGCAGGCGCAGCCGCGCCGGACGGTCGCCGCCGTCGGCGTCGCCCGCTTCGGTAGCGGCGCGGTCGATCAGCCGGCCGGTCTCGGCCTCACTCATCGTCTTCGGCAGCGGACGGCCCTTCCTCGGACTGTCCAGCGTGCCGGTCGGGTCGTCGCCACGCAGGCCCTCGGCGTAGAGGAACTTGAAGAATTGGCGGATGGCCGACAGTTTGCGCGCCTGCGAGGTGGCGGCGAAGCCGCGCGCGGCGATATCGTCGAGATAGGCGCGGATGTCGGCGGCGGCCGCGCCCGCGAGCCCGCCGCTGATTGCCATCGAAGCGTCTTCCAGGTCGCGGCGGTAGGAGGACAGCGTGTTTTCGGCCGCGCCCCGCTCGGCGCTCATCATCTCCAGGAAGGCCTCGATGCGCGCCGCGCTGTTCATGTCGTTGGCGTCAGTTCTTCTTGGGGTTCAGCTTTTCGGGCGGGATGCGCACGCTCATTTCGGCCTTTTTCGGCTCGACGAACATGGCCAGCGCGAACATCGTGCCATAGGCAATGCCGGCCAGAATCGTCAGCGTCACGACAAAGCGAAACAGTGTCGGCATCAATATGCGCCCGTCTCTTGTTCTGCATTTCCAAACCCTGTGCCCTTATGGGACGCCAATCCGGCCAATTCAAGGTAGAAGCCTGTTGTCCTAACGCAGGTCCTTGCCGGCAAACCGTATAACACTTTCCGGGACCTGCTTGTTTTGGCGCAGGTCCTGTTCGGAAAACCGCTGACACTTTTCCGGGACCTGCTTGCCGTGCTTGACGCAAACAGGCTTTTGATGTCGATAACGCCGACAAAGAGGGCTCGTATGAACGCGCTACAAGCAAATCCTCCCGGCGAGGGCCATGCCGAGCTGCTGGAGCGGCTGGGCAGCCGCTCCATCGTCTTCGTCGGCCTGATGGGCGCCGGCAAGACGGCGATCGGCCGCAAGGTGGCGGCGATGCTTTCGCTGCCCTTCATCGACAGCGACCAGGAGATCGAAAGCGTGTCGCGCATGACCGTGCCCGAGCTGTTCGAGCGCTATGGCGAGACCGAATTCCGTGCCTTGGAGCAGCGCGTCATCCTGCGCCTCCTGGAAAACGGCCCGCAGGTGCTGTCGACCGGTGGCGGCGCCTTCATGAACGCGCAGACGCGCGAGGCGATCGCCACGCATGGCGTCTCGGTGTGGCTCAAGGCCGAGCTCGATTTGTTGATGGAGCGCGTATCCAAGAAGCAGAACCGGCCATTGCTCAAAAGCCCTGATCCACGCGCCGTGCTCGAGCGGCTGATGGGCGAGCGGTATCCCGTATATGCCACATCGGACATCACCGTGCCGACCCGCGACGACCGCAAGGAGGTCATCGCCTTCGAAGTGGTCGCGGCGCTGTGCGGCCATTTTGGCGTTGCGCTTGTACAAGCCAGCGACGAGGCCCGGCCATGAGCGACGTCGCACCCGTCACCGTCGAAGTCGGCCTTGGCGATCGTGCCTACGACATAATGATCGGTCCCGGCCTGCTGTCCGGCGCTGGCCTGGAGATTTCGCGCCGCTTGCCGGGCAGGCGCGCGGCCGTGATCACGGATGAGAACGTCGCCGCTGCGCATCTCGAAACGCTGAAGGCCGGCCTCGGGACGGGCGGCATCCAGGCGGCCGTCATCACGCTGCCGGCCGGCGAAAAGACCAAGAGCTTTGCGCATCTCGAAGAGGTGGTCGACGGGGTGCTCGCCGCCAAACTGGAACGCGGCGACGTCGTCATCGCGCTAGGGGGCGGCGTCATCGGCGACCTCGCCGGTTTCGCCGCCGGCATCGTGCGGCGCGGCATGAAATTCGTGCAGATCCCGACATCGCTGCTGGCGCAGGTCGATTCCTCCGTCGGCGGCAAGACCGGCATCAACAGCGCGCGCGGCAAGAACCTCGTCGGCGTCTTCCATCAGCCGAGGCTGGTGCTGGCCGACACCGGCGTGCTCGACACGCTGCCGATCCGCGAATTCCGCGCCGGCTATGCCGAGCTCGCCAAATACGGGCTGATCGACCGCCCCGACTTCTTCGCCTGGCTGGAGGCGAACTGGCAGGACGTGTTCGCCGGCGGTCCGGCGCGCACGCAAGCGATCGCCGAGGCCTGCCGCGCCAAGGCCGATGTCGTCGCCCGCGACGAGTTCGAGACCGGCGACCGCGCACTGCTCAATCTCGGCCATACGTTCGGCCACGCGCTGGAAGCCGCGACGCACTATGACGGCGCCCGGCTCGTCCACGGCGAGGGAGTCGCCATCGGCATGGCGCTGGCGCATCGCTTCTCGGCGCGGCTCAACCTAGCGAGCCCGGACGATGCGGCGCGCGTCGAGGCGCATCTTCGCGCCGTCGGCCTGCCGTGGCGGATGGCCGACATCCCCGGCGAACTGCCCGACGCCGAAGCGCTGCTTGGCTTCATCGCCCAGGACAAGAAGGTGTCGCGCGGCGCGCTGACCTTCATCCTGACGCGCGGAGTCGGCCAGGCCTTCATCGCCAGGGACGTGCCGGCGTCGGAAGTGCTTGGCTTCCTTGCTGAAAACCACCCGGGATGAACGAGGCTGGCTGGATCGCCGCGGCCGTCCTTGCCGGCTCCATGCTGCTGGCCTTGCTCTTTCGCGCCCGCCTGCTCGCTGCCTTCGGCCACGAATTGCGGCGCGTCGATCCGCAACGTCCGGCGCATGACGAGCCGCGCGAGGCGGCCGACGATTTCCGCCGTGACGGCCAGGCGCCACGAGAGGAACGCAATCGTCTGGAGGGACTGTTCGACCTCGAGGAACTCGAAGTGTCCGACGTCATGGTCCACCGCACCAACATGCGCTCGGTCAATGCCGACAATGCATCGGAAGCGGTGGTGCGCGAGATCCTGAACAGCCCGCATACCCGCATGCCGTTGTGGAAGGGCTCGCTCGACAACATCGTCGGCGTGCTGCACGCCAAGGACCTGCTGAGGGCGCTGAACGAGGTCGGCAACGACTTTTCCAGGATCGACGTGATGAAGATCGCGTCGAAGCCCTGGTTCGTGCCGGACACCACCACCTTGCAGGACCAGCTCAACGCCTTCCTGCGCCGCAAGGCGCATTTCGCCATCGTCGTCGACGAATATGGCGAAGTGGAAGGGCTGGTGACGCTGGAGGATATCATCGAGGAGATTGTCGGCGAGATCGCCGACGAGCACGACGTCGACATCCAGGGCGTTAAGCAGGAGGCCGACGGCTCGGTCGTCGTCGACGGCACGGTGCCGATCCGCGATCTCAACCGGGCGCTCGACTGGAACCTGCCGGACGAGGAGGCCACCACGATTGCCGGCCTCGTCATCCACGAGACCCAGTCGATCCCCGATGAAAAACAGGCCTTTACCTTCCACGGCAAGCGCTTCGTAGTCATGAAGCGCGACAAGAACCGCATCGCCAGGCTGCGGATAAAGCCGGCCGGCGACGCCTGAAAATCAGGTAGGTCGGCGCGGCGCGGCGTCTGCCTCCGGCGCTATTCCACGATCTCCCTGGTCGAGCGCTCGTGCAGCGTCGCGCCTGTTTCGGCGTCGACCGCCGCAAGACTGACCTCGTAGCCCCAGAGGCTGCGGATATGGCGCAAGGTCGCGTCGCGGCTGCCTTCGTCCAGGAGGATACCGGCCTTCACCTTGTGCTGCAGCCGCAGTTGCCTGTCGCCGCGCAGGTCGACATCGACAATCTGGATGTCGGGCCTGTTCGCCCCCACGTCGTAGCTGTGGGCCAGGCCGCTGCGTATCTTCTCATAGCCGCGCTCGTTGTGGATCGATGCGACCTCCAGATGCGGTTCGTCGGCTCGATCGGCAAGCACGAAGAGCCGCCATTTCCGGATCAGGGTTGGGCTGAGGTACTGGCGGATGAAGGATTCATCGCGATGGTCGGCCCATGCCTCGAGCAGCGTCTCGCGCCAGTCGCCGCGGCCCGCAATGTCGGGAAACCAGTCGCGGTCCTCCGCCGTCGGCTCGGTAGAGATGCGCCGTATGTCCTGCATCATGTCGAGACCGAGCGCGTAGGGATTGATGCCGGAAAAGCGGGGATCGTCGAAACCAGGCTGGAAGACCACATTGGCATGGTTGCGCAGGATTTCGAGCATGGCGCCCTCGCCGATCAGCCCGCGATCGAACAACAGGTTCATCAGCGTGTGGTGCACGAAAGTGGCGCAACCCTCGTTCATCACCTGGGTTTGCCGCTGCGGGTAGAAATATTGCGCGATGATGCGGACGATGCGGACGATTTCGCGCTGCCACGGTTCCAGCACAAGGCTGTTCTTCTCGAGGAAATAGAGCAGGTTCTCCTCGGGCAGATTGAGCGACTTCTTCCGTTCGGCCAGGCTTTCGTCCTTCTCGCCGGTCTTGCCGGTCTCCTGCGAGGCCGGCAGCGTGCGCCACAGATCGTTGTAGGAGCGCTCCTCGTATTCGAGGCGCTCGCGCAGGCCTTCGCGCTGCCGCTCCGACGACAGCTTGGGCGGCCGGCGGTAGCGGAACACGCCCTGTTCCATCAACGCATGCGCCGAATCGAGGACCGCCTCGACCGCCGCGAGGCCGTGCCGCTCCTCGCAGCGGGCGATATAGCCCTTGGCGAAGTCGAGATAGCTCAGGATCGCCCCGGCGTCGGTCCACTGCCGGAACAGGTGATTGTTCTTGAAAAAATGATTGTGCCCAAGCGCCGCGTGCGCCGTAACCAGGGCCTGCAACGCCATGGTGTTCTCCTCCATCAGGTAGACGATGCAGGGATTGGAGTTGATGACCAGTTCATAGGCCAGACCGCGACCGCCCTTGCGGTAGAGAAGGTCGTGATGAAGGAAGTGCTTGCCGAACGACCAATGGCGATACATCAGTGGCATGCCTATCGATGAATAGGCGTCGAGCATCTGCTGGGACGAGATGATCTCCATCTGAACCGGATAGATATCGAGGTGGAGTTCTTCCAGCGCGATCGCCTCGATCGCGTCATAGGCCCGCGACAGCGTCTTGAAGTCCCAATCGGATCCGGAAAACAGCAAAGCTGGTTTGCCTGCCTGCCTGGCCATTTGCACCCCTCTCAAGCGCTCTTGCGGGCAGCTGGCTGCCTTGCGAAGAGCTGGCGGAAGACCGGGTAGATGTCGGCCGGAGTGGCGATGCGGGTCATCTGGAAGTTCGGCCATTTCTGCGCGACGACGCTGTAGGCGCGCCACAGCGACGTCCCGTTTTCGGTGGCTCCGAAAATATGGCTCTCGCGTTCGTCGATGATCTCGACATAGGCGAAATATTGGCAAAGACGCATGAGCGCGCCGTCGAGCAAAGCTATGCAGCGTTCCGAATCGGTGGCGAAATTGTCACCGTCCGAAGCCTGGGCGGCGTAGATGTTCCACTCGTTGGCCGGGTAGCGTTCTTCGATGACGCGGCGCATTTCGTCGAGCGCCGTGGAAACGACGGTGCCGCCGCTTTGCGTGCAATGGAAGAAGGTTTCCTCGTCCACCTCCTGGGCCTCGTGGGTGTGGCGGATGAAGACCACCTCGGTGCGCTCGTAGCGCCGTTTCAAGAACAGATGCAGAAGCACGAAGAAGCGTTTGGCCAGATCCTTCTCGCGCTCACCCATCGATCCGGACACATCCATCAGGCAGAACATCACGGCACTGGCATTCGGGAGCGGCCGGGGATCGAAGCGATTGAAGCGGATGTCGATCGGATCGACATAGGCGATGCGTTTGCGGCGGCGCTCCAGCCGTTCGAACTCCTTGCGCAAATCCGCGACACGCAGACGCGTCGCTGCGCTGGCCGGCTGAGAGTCCAGCGCGGCGATCTGCCCGGCGATGGCATCCACGTCCGCCTGCTTCGGCCGCCTCAACGCTATGCGGCGGCCATGACTGTTGCGCATCGTACGCGCGACGTTGATGTTGGTCGGCGAACCAGTTGTCGCGAAGCCGGCGCGCTGCGACTTGAAGGCGAGGATTTCCTTGAGGTTGAGCTTGACCATGTCGGGCAGTTCGAGATCCTCGAAAAACAGATCGAGAACCTCCTCACGCGACAGCACGAAACGGAAATCGTCTTCCGAGACTGTGTCGCCCGGAGACGACGACCCGGCGCCGCCGCCCTGGCCGGGTTTGGGGATAAGGTCTCCCGGAGAGAAACTCTTGTTGCCCGGCAGGATGTGCTGGCGCCGCCCGCTGTTCCTGGCATCGTTGAAGCTCGGCTCACCGGTGCCTTTTTCCGGCATCGGCACGGCATATTCCCTGTCCGCCTCGGCGATCCGGCCGGTGCGTATGCGGTCGCGTATGCTGCGCTTCAGTTCTTCCCGCGCGCGCCGGAGGAAGCGCTGGCGATTGCCCAAGCTCTTGTCCTTGGGATTCAGGCGGCGGTCGATGAAGATCGGCATGGAACCCCCGGGCGTTCTCAACCCGCCTTGTTCACCCGCATGTACCAGTCCACCAGCCGACGCACCTGACGCTGGGTGTAGCCACGCTCGACCATGCGCTGCACGAATTCATTGTGCCGCTTCTCGGTGACGCTGTCCTGCTTGGAGCCGAAGCTGATCACCGGCAGAAGGTCTTCGACCTGGCCGAACATGCGCTTTTCGATGACCTCGCGCAGCTTTTCATAGCTTGTCCACGACGGGTTGCGACCGTGATTGCGCGCCCGGGCTCGCAAGGTGAATTTCACCACTTCGTTGCGGAAGTCCTTGGGATTGGCGATGCCGGCCGGCTTTTCGATCTGTGACAATTCGTTGTCCAGCACCTCGCGGTTGAGGATCTGGCCGGTGTCGGGATCCTTGTAGTCCTGGTCCTCGATCCAGGCATCGGCATAGGCGATGTAGCGGTCGAACAGGTTCTGGCCGTATTCGCTGTAGGACTCCAGATAGGCCTTCTGGATCTCGTGGCCGATGAATTCGGCATAGCGCGTGGCGAGTTCAGACTTGGTGAACTCGAGATAGGCGGCTTCCGTCTGCTTCGGAAATTGCTCCCGCTTGATCGCCTCCTCCAGGATGTACATCAGGTGAACAGGATCGGCGGCCACTTCCTTGGTGTCGTAGTTGAAGGTCTGCGACAGGATCTTGAAGGCAAAGCGCGTGCTGACGCCGGTCATGCCCTCGTCGACGCCGGCGGCGTCGCGGTATTCCTGCACCGACTTCGCCTTCGGGTCGATCTCCTTCAGGCTCTCGCCGTCATAGGCGCGCATCTTGGTGTAGCGCGGTGAATTATCGTGCTCGGCCAGGCGCGTCGAGACGGTGAAGCGGCTCAGAATATCGAGAACTTCCGGAGCGCAGGGGCTGGCCGCCAATTCGCTTTCGCGCAGCAGCTTCTCGTAGATCTGCCTCTCTTCGGTAACCCGCAGGCAATAGGGAACCTTGACCACAAGGATGCGATCGAGAAACGCCTCGTTGTTCTTGTTGTTCTTGAACTGCTGCCATTCTGATTCGTTGGAATGCGCCACGACGATGCCCTGGTAGGGGAAGGCGCCGAAATTCTCGGTGCCGTTGTAGCTACCCTCCTGCGTGGCGGTCAGCAGCGGATGCAGGACCTTGATCGGCGCCTTGAACATCTCGACGAATTCGAGCAGGCCCTGCGTCGTGCGATTGAGCCCGCCGCTGTAGGAATAGGCGTCCGGGTCGGACTGGCTGAAATTCTCCAACTGCCGGATGTCGACCTTGCCGACCAGAGCCGAAACATCCTGGTTGTTCTCGTCTCCCGGCTCGGTTTTGGCAATGCAGATCTGGCGCAGCCGCGACGGCATCAGCTTGACGACGCTGAATTTGGAGATGTCTCCGGACAATTCGTCGAGGCGCTTGGCCGCCCATGGCGAAATCAGCCCGTTCAGCCGGCGGCGGGCTATCCCGTATTTGTCCTCCAGCAGGTCGCCCATGTGGTCGGGGTTGAAAAGGCCGAGCGGCGATTCGAAAACGGGGCTGATCTGGTTGCCGGCCTTCAGCGTGTAGATCGGCCGCTGCTCCATGAGCTTCTTCAATCGCTCGGCGAGTGATGACTTGCCGCCGCCGACAGGACCGAGCAGATAGAGAATCTGCTTGCGCTCCTCGAGCCCCTGGGAGGCATAGCGGAAATAGCCGGCGATACGCTCGATCGTATCCTCCATGCCATAGAAATCGGCGAAGGACGGATAAACCTTGACGGTCCGGTTGGAGAAAATGCGGCCGAGCCGCTCGTCCTTGCTGGTGTCGATCAGGTTTGGCTGGCCAATCGCCGCGACCATCCTTTCGGGCGCCGAGGCATACATCGATTTGTCTTCGCGGCAGGCAAGGAGGAATTGCTGGAGGCTGATCTCTTCCTGTGCGGCATTGGTATAGATCTCCGAGAACAGGTCGAAGACGTCGGATTGGTTCTCGCGCATGATTATGTGCCCTCGGAGCCGCTCTGGCTGCCAGTCGGCTCATCACATATTCAACTGCCGGAAAGCGTTGTTGGTTCCCTCCAATTGAAGAAGAACACGTGCAATCTGGCGTTGACCTCCGGCAAGGCACCCGATGTGGCCGAAATGCCTGCCTGTAGAATAACGTGGTGATTGCCAGTCTACCTTCAAGGGTAAATTTCGATTGGTTTTCGCATTCGCATCTCGCAGCCGGGATTCAGGGGCAAGCACGAATGCCCGGACGTCGCCTCGCCGCCGTACTTTCAAGCTCAGGTCATTACCAATCCTTAACTGGACGCCTGTGGCGCGCATGTGCACTCTGCCAATGAAAACGGCCGGAGGTGGTGATGATCGATCGGCGCAGTCTCATCATGGCATCGATGGCGGCACTGATGCCCGCTGGGGCATTCGCCGCGCAGCATCTCAGCCAGCCCACGCGGCAGAGCTTCGACTACGGCCCGGCCAGGCTCGATATCTACACGCGCGACGGCTTCAGGGGCCGGCCTGTCGTCTTCTTCATCCACGGCGGTGCGTGGCGGATCGGCAACCGCAACAACGTCGACGCCAAGCCCGGCTTCCTGCTCGACAACGGCTTCCTGTTCGTCTCGATCGACTATCGCATGCTGCCCGAGGCCAACGTGGCCATCCAGGCCGGCGATGTCGAGAAGGCCTATGCCTATGTGCGGGCCAACATCGCCAAATATGGTGGCGACCCCGACCGCATCGCGGTGATGGGCCATTCGGCCGGCTGCCATCTGGCGGCACTGACCGGCCTGCGCGGCGGATTGCCCGGCGTCGCCGCGCTGGTGCTCGATGATACCGAAGCCTACGACATCGAGGCACTGGCCAAGGCGCAGGGCGGCAGGCTGCGGCCGATCTACGCGCAGGCCTTCCCCGACCCGGCCCGATGGCGCGCGCTGTCGCCAGCGACCTATATCGGGAGCGGCAAGCATCCGCCTGTCTTCGTCGCCTATTCGAAAGCGCCGATCCGCGCGGTCGCCGCCCGCGCCTTCACCGATCGGCTGCGGGTGGCCGGCACAAAGGTCACGCTGTTCGACGGCAGCGCCTATCCGCACATGGCGATCAACCGCCGCTTCGGCGAGGAGGGCGATGCGTTGACCGGCGCGGCGATGGCGTTCCTGAAGGCGGCGGTCGCCTGACTTCACCGGCTCGCCCGCCTCACCTATGCGGCTGCGTTCGCAGGCAGGGCCGCGCTCCCTAGCCAAACTGGATCACGTCAAAGTCCGCGGCAGGACATTGCAGCTTGAGCGCTAGTGGTTTCAGATGCGGAGGATCGCCACGGCGGAGGGAACGCGATGAATGGGGCCGACGTTCTTTGTGACGTGCTGCTGGCGAACGGCGTCAACGTCTGCTTCGCCAATCCCGGCACGTCCGAAATGCACTTCGTCGCGGCGCTCGACCGCAAGCCGGAGATGCGTTGCGTGCTCGGCTTGTTCGAAGGCGTGGTGACCGGGGCAGCCGACGGTTACGCCAGGATGACCGACCGGCCGGCCGCGACGCTCCTGCACACCGGTCCCGGGCTGGCGAATGGATTGGCCAACATTCACAATGCCCGGCGCGCCCGCGTTCCGATGATCAACATCGTCGGTGACCATGCCTCCTATCATCTGGCGCTCGACGCGCCGCTCACCAGCGACATCGAGAGCCTGGCGGCGCCGATGTCGCGCTGGGTTCGCCGCATCGACGGTCCGGACGATGTCGAACCCGCGGCGCAGGCGGCGTTGCGCGCCTCGCTGACGCCGCCCGATATCACGACCCTGATCCTGCCGGCCGACGCCGCGTGGGGCGGCGCCGGCCCAGTGGTGTCGGCCAAAGTCGAACTGGCACCGGCACCTGCGGTCGACATGGGTACCGTGCGCAAAATTGCCGAGGCCATTGGCGGTGCGCCAGGACGGGTCGGCATGATCGTACGCGGGCTGGCGGCCCGCGAGGAGGCGCTCGAAATCGCCGGCCAGATCGCCGCGGCCATGGAGGTTCGCCTGTTCAGCGAGGTCCTGGTCGCCCGGATGCAGCGCGGCCGTGGTCGCGTGGCGCCGAGCCGCATTCCCTATCCGATCGACGCCGCGCGAACGCTACTGGCGGACATCGATGTCTTGATCCTTGTCGGGGCGAAGGAGCCGGTGGCCTTCTTCGCCTATCCCGGCAAGCCGGGACGGCTGGTGCGAGATGGCTGTGAGGTGCTGACACTCGCAGCGCATGGCGAGGACCTGAAGGCGGTGCTGGCGGCGCTTCGCGACGAACTCGGCATCAAATCGCCGCAGCCGCTCGCGGTCGCGACGGCCTTTCCCGATGAGCCGACACCACGCGGCAGGCTGACCGACGATGCGATCGCGCTTTCCGTGGCGCGGAAACTGCCCGAGAATGCCATCGTCTGCGACGAGGCTGTCACCTCGGCACGGCGCTATTTCGCCCTGTCGGCCTTTGCCGCGCCGCACGACTACATGATGGGCGCAGGCGGATCGATCGGCGGGGGTATTCCGATGGCGACCGGAGCGGCGATCGCCTGTCCCGGCCGCAAGGTCATCAATCTGGAAGCGGATGGCAGCGGCATGTACACGGTGCAGGGGTTGTGGACCCAGGCCCGGGAAAGGCTCGATGTCGTCACCATCATCTTTTCCAACCGGACCTATGCGATCCTGCATGGCGAGATGCGCAATGTAGGGGTCAATGCCATCGGCGAGAACGCAAGGCGGATGCTCGATCTCGACCAGCCGGCGCTGGATTGGGTTTCGCTGGCGAATGGCATGGGCGTGGAAGCGGCGCGCGCCGACACATGCGAGCGGTTCGATGCCTTGCTGGACAGCGCTCTTTCTCGCACGGGGCCGTTCCTCATCGAAGCGCTGATCTGAGCAGCTCGGTAACCCGCCAAGCCTTACCAGCGGGTCTGCTCGCCCGGCGCGGCGGGTTCGATCGCCAGCGCATGCACACCGGCCTTCAGTTCGTCGGCCAGCAATTCGTTGACGGCGCGGTGGCGCTCGATGCGGCTCATGCCGGCAAAGGAAGGCGAGACGATGCGAACGCGGAAATGCGTCTCGCCGGTGCCGTCGAAGGCGCCGTGATGGTCGGAGCCGGAATGATGATGGCCCGCGTGAAGGTGGCTCTCGTTGATGATGACCAGCCGCTCCGGCGAGAATGCCGCCTTCAGCTTGTCTTCCATCGTCGACTGTATGGACATCGGAGCTTCCCTTCACCACATGACGGCATAGCCGCAAATTGTTGACGGCATAGCCGCAACCTATCTACGGCACAGCTGCAAAATCTCAATTTCAGACCGCTTTTAAGCCGCGATTCAGCGGTTAGGGCGATCATCGCGGAAATGTCAATTCTTGTTTCGCACGTGCGAACAGCCCATAAATGGGTGAGATGAAGCCGTACCCCAAATATTTCGAGAAAATCCGCATCCGGCCGGAAAAGGACGCGGAGCTGAAGTCGCGCGCACCGATCTGCCAGTGGGACGGCTGCAAGGAGGCCGGCACCCATCGCGCGCCGGTCGGGCGGCTGAAGGAGGGCGAGTATTTCCGCTTCTGCTTCGAGCATGTGCGCGAGTACAACAAGGGCTTCAACTACTTCTCGGGCGTGCCGGACACCGAGGTCGCCCGCTTCCAGAAAGAGGCACTGACCGGACACCGGCCGACCTGGCGCATGGGAGCCAATGGCGGCGGGATGCGCTCGGCGCCCGATTTCGCCCAGCAGCGCTCCGGCCGCGCCGGCTACTACAACCGCATGCGCGACCCCTTCAACCTGTTCAACGGGCCCAAGGATCCGCGCGAGGCGCGCGAGCGCAAGGCCAAGCCCCTTGAGGCCAAGGCACTGGAAACTCTTGGCCTTGATACAAAGGCGACTGGCAAGGATATCAAGGCGCGCTATAAGGAACTGGTTAAGCGTCACCATCCGGATGCGAATGGCGGCGACAGGGGTTCGGAAGACCGGTTCCGCGATGTGCTCCAGGCCTATCGCGTGCTCAAGCAGGCAGGATTGTGCTGAGCGGCCCTACGGTTCGTGTCGTTTTCCAACTTTCACAAGGTTGGAAAAGGCTCTAAGACCGCCCCCGGACAAAATCGATTGCCGGCGAAATCAGCCATTTCGCCCGTGGAGACGTGGATAGAGATGAACAAGGTCGACCGCGACATCGCCAACCTGCCCGACACGACAGTGTCGGTGAAGGACAAATTCGGCTTCGATTCCAAGATGGTGGTGCCGGCCTATTCGGTTTCTTCGGAGCACGTTCCGGACGTCGATCCCGACTATTTGTTCGACAAGAACACGACGATGGCGATCCTCGCCGGATTTGCCTACAACCGCCGCGTCATGGTGTCTGGCTATCACGGCACCGGCAAGTCGACCCATATCGAGCAGGTCGCCGCGCGCCTCAACTGGCCCTGCGTGCGCGTCAACCTCGACAGTCATGTCAGCCGTATCGACCTCGTCGGCAAGGACGCCATCGTCGTCAAGGACGGGCTGCAGGTCACCGAATTCCGCGACGGCATCCTGCCCTGGGCCTATCAGCACAATGTCGCGCTCTGCTTCGACGAGTACGACGCCGGCCGTCCGGACGTGATGTTCGTCATCCAGCGCGTGCTGGAATCTTCGGGCCGCCTGACGCTGCTCGACCAGAGCCGGGTCATCCGCCCGCATCCGGCCTTCCGTCTGTTCGCCACCGCCAACACGGTTGGCCTGGGCGACACCACCGGCCTCTATCACGGCACGCAGCAGATCAACCAGGCGCAGATGGACCGCTGGTCGATCGTCACCACGCTGAACTATTTGCCGCACGACAATGAGGTGAACATCGTGCTGGCCAAGGCCAAGCACTATCGCGACAGCAAGGGCAAGGATATCGTCAACAAGATGGTGCGCGTCGCCGACATGACGCGCTCGGCCTTCATCAACGGCGACCTTTCGACCGTGATGAGCCCGCGTACCGTCATCACCTGGGCAGAAAACGCCGAGATCTTCGGCGATCTTGGCATGGCGTTCCGACTCACCTTCCTCAACAAATGCGATGAGCTGGAGCGTTCGGTGGTCGCCGAATTCTACCAGCGCGCCTTCGGCGAAGATTTGCCCGAATCCGCCGCCAACGTGGTGCTGGGGTAGCGCTGACCTCATGGAAGCGGCGTGCCGGACATTTCTGTGGAGCATCCTGGTACTCTGTTTGTCGATTTGTCAGGCAGCCATGGCTCAGACCGCACCATTTACACCGGGCCAGATTTGGACTTATCACGGAGCAGCGCCCGCTTCCTCGCGAGTAATTGTAGGTGCGGTTGACACTTTTGCGGGAAAAGGCCAGCCGATCGTTTCGATCTCCGTCACCGACGTGCCGATACCGACCAATGAAAAGGAGATGCAGACTGTGGCTCATTTGCCCGTTGCTGTCGATGCGCTGCGGGCGAGTGTCGTTGAGCTTGAGGGCACGGGGTCTGTTCCAGATGGTTTTGAGAGTGGATACCGTCAGTGGCGACAGGCTTATGACTCCGGAAAAGCAGGCTATTTCACAATTTCGGTTGAGGGAATTGTCCGGATACTCCGCACTCAATTTGACCAACGGACAACAGGCCAGCAGCCGGAAATGAAATAGAGACGTATTATGGCGGGTCCGGGCGACAACACGCGCAACAAGCCGAAGAACGGGTCTGAGGCCGACAGCTTCAAGCGCTCGGTGACCGTTTGCATGCGCGCCATTGCCGGCGACAAGGATCTCGAGGTCGGTTTCGCCAAGGACCGGCCGGCGCTCGCCGGCAGTCGCGCCCGGCTGCCCGAGCTGCCGAAGAAGGCCTCGAAGGCCGATATCGCCATCACCCGCGGGCTCGGCGATTCCATGGCGCTGAAGCGCGCCTGCCACGATCAGCGCATCCACAACAAGCTGGCGCCGGAGGGCAAGCTGGCGCGCTCGATCTACGACGCGGTCGAGCAGGCCCGTGTCGAGGCGATCGGCAGCCGCGCCATGCAGGGCGTCGCCGACAATATCGGCTCGATGCTGGAGGACAAATACGCCAAGGCCAACCTCGTCGACGTCAAGGACAAGGCCGACGCGCCGCTCGAGGAGGCGGTGGCGCTGATGGTGCGCGAGAAGCTCACCGGCCGCGCCGTGCCCAGGAGCGGCGAGCGCCTGGTCGATCTGTGGCGCCCTTGGGTCGAGGAGAAGGCCAGCGCCGATCTCGACGGCCTGTCGGCCAAGCTCGACGACCAGCAGGCTTTTGCCCGCATCGTGCGCGACATGCTGGTCTCCATGGAGATGGCCGAGGAGCTCGGCGACGACCAAGAGAGCGAAGACACCGAGGACAGTGACGACAACGAGCCGCAGGGCGAGGAGCAGAGCGAGGAGGGCGGCGAGGACGATTCCGGCTCGGAGCAGTCGCAGTCCGACGACGCCGAGGCGTCCGACGACGACGAGCAGTCGGCCGAGACGGAAGCGTCCGACGCCACCGCCGACGACCTCTCCGACGAGGACGATTCCGACGCCGAGACGCCCGGCGAGGCGCGGCGCAACGACAATCCCTTCACCAACCTGCCGAAGGAGATCGACTACAAGGTCTTCACCACGGCTTTCGACGAGACGGTCGGCGCCGAGGAATTGTGCGAGGAAGAGGAGCTCGACCGGCTGCGCGCCTTCCTCGACAAGCAGCTCGCCAATCTTTCCGGCGTCGTCGGCAGATTGGCCAACCGGCTGCAACGCCGGCTGATGGCGCAGCAGAACCGCTCCTGGGATTTCGACCTCGAGGAAGGCTATCTCGATCCGTCGCGACTGGTGCGCGTCGTCATCGATCCGATGCAGCCGCTGTCCTTCAAGCAGGAGCGCGACACCAAGTTCCGCGACACGGTGGTGTCGCTGGTGCTCGACAATTCGGGCTCGATGCGCGGCCGGCCGATCACCGTCGCCGCCACCTGCGCCGACATCCTGGCGCGCACGCTGGAGCGCTGCGGCGTCTCGGTCGAGATCCTCGGCTTCACCACCCGCGCCTGGAAGGGCGGGCAGGCGCGCGAGAAATGGCTGAAGGACGGCAAGCCGCCGAACCCCGGCCGGCTCAATGATCTGCGCCACATCATCTACAAATCCGCCGACCACCCATGGCGGCGGGCGCGGCGCAATCTCGGCCTGATGATGCGCGAGGGCCTGCTCAAGGAAAACATCGACGGCGAGGCGCTGCTTTGGGCGCATAACCGGCTGATCGGGCGGCCGGAACAGCGCAAGATCCTGATGATGATCTCCGACGGCGCGCCGGTCGACGATTCCACGCTCTCGGTCAATCCCGGCAACTACCTGGAGAGGCACCTGCGCGCGGTCATCGAGCTGATCGAGACGCGCTCGCCGGTCGAGCTATTGGCCATCGGCATCGGCCATGACGTCACCCGCTACTATCGCCGTGCCGTCACCATCGTCGATGCCGAGGAACTGGCCGGCGCCATGACCGAGCAGCTGGCTTCGCTGTTCGGCGAGGAAAGCGCACGCGAGATGCGGCGCGGCGGCCTGCGGCGCGCCGGATGAGGATCTCGGGGCGGAGCTTGCGGCGTATGATTCTGGCTGCCTGCGCGCTGGCCGGCATGCTGTCGCCGGCCGTCGCCGCCGGTCTGGCTTCCATCGAGCCGGTCGAGATCTCGGCGCGGCCGATCAACCAGTTCCACATCGGCCATGACGACAGGAAGTTCGGCCCGCTCGAATTCGTCGGCGGGCTGGAGATGACCTCGCCGTCGCGCGATTTCGGCGCGCTGTCGGCCTTTCGCTTCCTGAAGCCCGGCGGCGATTTCATCGGCGTCGCCGACACCGGCTTCTGGTTCTTCGGCACCGTGACGCACGATGCCGACAAGCGGCCGTCGGGCATCCAGAATTTCCGCATGCAGCAGATGGTCGACCAATCGGGGCAGCCGATCGAAAAGAAATGGGAAGTCGACGCGGAAGGCCTCGCGGTCAAGGACGCCATCGCCACGGTCGGCTTCGAGCGCAACCAGCGCGTCGCCCAGTTCAGGATCGATCCCGACAAGATGAAGGCGCCGTTCGAGGAGCTCGACTACCTGGTGCCGGCCCGGGAGCTGCGCCAGAACCGCGGCTTCGAGACCGTCACCCATGCCAATCCCTACGGCCAGCACGAAGGCGGGCTGGTCGTGGTGTCGGAAAAGAGCCTGGACAAGGCCGGCAACATCTTCGCGGCGATCATCGAGGGACCGAACAAGGGCGTCTTCACCGTCAAGCGCAATGGCGATTTCGACATCACCGACGGCGCCTTCCTGCCCGATGGCGATCTTCTGCTGCTCGAGCGCAGCTTCTCGATGGCGGGCGGGGTCAAGATGCGGCTGAGGCGCATCTACGGCGAGAGCGTCGAGAAGGGCGCCGTCGCCGACGGGCCGGTGCTGCTGGAGGCCGACATGGGCTACCAGATCGATAATATGGAAGGGCTCGACGTCTGGACCCGCGACGATGGCGCGCAGATGGTGTCGCTGATGTCGGACGACAACCACTCGATCCTGCAGCGCAACCTCTATCTGGAATTCATCCTGCACCAGGATTGAGGGGCGGGCCTAGGGCTTGGCCGCAATCCAGATGACGTGGCGGGCGCCGCGCTTGCCATGGGCACGCGCCTTGACCTCCTCGACGGTGAAGCCCGCCTGTTTCAGGCGCCGCGTGAAGCCGCTGTCCGGCCCTTGCGACCACACCGCCAGCACGCCGCCCGACTTCAACGCCGCACGTGCCTGGCCGAGGCCGGCCGCGCGGTAGAGGGCGTCATTGTCCTTGTAGACGATGCCTTCAGGGCCATTGTCGACATCAAGCAGGATGGCGTCCCAGGCCGACATCCCGGCGCCGATGACGCGCCCGACATCGCTTTCCTGGATGGTGACGCGGGGGTCGTCGAGACAGCCGTCGAAAATCCCGGCCATCGGGCCGCGCGCCCAGGCGACGACGGCCGGCACCAGTTCGGCGACGGTGATGCTTGCGTCCGGGCCAAGCTCGGCAAGGGCGGCGCGCAGCGTGAAGCCCATACCAAGGCCGCCGATCAGGATTTTCGGCTGCTTGTGACCGGCGATCCTTTCGCAGGCGAGTTTTGCAAGCGCCTGCTCGGAGCCGCTGAGACGGCTGTTCATCAGCTCGTTGGTGCCCAGCATGATGGAAAATTCAGTACCACGCTGCTTCAGGCGCAATTCCTGTCCACCGTCCGGCGTCTTCGCCGAATCGAGCTGGACCCAAGGGATCATGGGTCAGGTCGCCAGCGCCGGCTGGCTCCAGCGAGCGGCGAGCAGCCGGTAGGGGATCAGCGCCACCACGGCGATGATCAGCTTCACCGAGAGGTCGCCGAGCGCCCAGGACACCCAGCGCATGGTCTCGACCGGCAGCACACCCAGCAGCGGCGCCGCCTCCAGTGCGAAGGCATCGTTCGGGCCGGCGAAGGCGAAAGCGGCGGAGAAGGCGACGCCGAAGAAGACGATGGTGTCGAACACGGAGCCGACCAGCGTGCCGACGATCGGCGCGCGCCACCAGCTCTGCCGGCGCAGCCGGTTGAATACGGTGACGTCGAGCAGCTGCGCGGTGAGGAAGGCGGCGCCCGAGGCAGCGGCGATGCGCACCAGCCGGTCGACGGCGGTCTCGAACTCGATCAGGCCGTGTCGGAACAGGAAGGGCGGGACGAGGATCGAGCAGATCACGGCCGTCATGAAGCCGACGAAGACGATCCTGCGCGCCACCGTCGGGCCATAGCGGCGGTTGGCGAGGTCGGTGACCAGGAAAGAGAAGGGGTAGGTGAAGGCGCCCCAGGTCAAGATGTCAGCCAGTGACAGGCCGCTGATCTCACCCTGCATCGGGAACTGCACAAGGATGTTGGAGGCCACGACGACGAGCGCCATGGCGGCCACGAAGGGCAGGTAACGCGAGAAGGAATTCATTTTTTTATCCTGGGTAATGGAACCAGCGGGAGCGCCGCCCTGGCGTGGACGACGCTATCGTCTTGCTTCGAATATGAAATCGGACCGGAAATCGCTTCGCGCTCCCGGTCCGGCTAGCGGCGGTGATCCGCCGAAAGGCGTCAGGCTGCCGGCTGCTCGGCGAGCTTCTTGGCGATCTGCTTCTTCAACAGACGGGCGCGCTGCGACAGCTCCTTGGCGTCGGCCTTGGCCAGGAAGGCGTCGAGGCCGCCGCGGTGCTCGACCGAACGCAGCGCGTTGGCCGAAATGCGCAGGCGCACATTCTGGTTCAGCACTTCGGAGATCAGCGTCACATTGACCAGGTTCGGCAGGAAGCGGCGCTTGGTCTTGTTGTTGGCGTGGCTCACATTGTTGCCGGTCTGGACTGCCTTGGCAGTGAGCTCGCAGGTGCGGGACATGATACTAACCTTCAGTTCTCGGTCGGCCAAACCATTCGACCCGCGCCAGGCGGCGCGCGGTCTCGGTCAGGCGGCCTTATGGAAAAAGTTGGCGTTCCATAGTGGCATTTCACCGGCGCGTCAAGCTCCGGCCAGCCGGCATCGTCAGGCCATATTCCATATAAAGGCCGGATTTCTCCCTATAAGCCAGCGACATAGGGACATGCCAGCCTGGAATTGCCCGTTTCCCGGCTGAAAATCGAGGACCGCCATGCTTCGCCCCCCTGTGCTTCGTTTGCCATATGCGTTCGCTGGATTGCTTGCCGTGGCCCTGCCGACGGCAAGTTTCGCCGCCGCGGCGCCACAATCCTTCAAGGGTGAATACACGGTGTCGTTCCTCGGCCTTTCTGTGGCCAGGGCGACGTTCTCGAGCCGCTATGACGGCGACAATTACGCGATCAACGGCACCGTCTCAGCGGCAGGCCTCGCCAAGCTGTTCGACGACACAAAGGGCACGGTTTCGTCCAAAGGCACGATTTCAGGCAAGCAGATGCGGCCTGCGGCGTTCCGGGCCGACTACACGTCGGGCAAGAAGGCCTCGGTAGTCGACATCCGCTTCGCCAATGGCGCGGTAACCTCGACCGAGGTCATGCCGGCGCCGAAGAAGCGCGATCCCAAGAGCTGGGTACCGCTTGGCGCGGGCGACCTGAAGTCAGTGCTCGATCCGATGGCGGCGACCGTCATCCATGCCGACAGCCTCGATCAGGTCTGCGGGCGTACGGTCAAGTTCTACGACGGCGAGATGCGCGCCAATCTGACGCTTACCTATGCCTCGAAAGGGTCGATTTCGGTGCGGGGCTACAAGGGCGACACAGTGACCTGCCGGATGGGCTTCGAGCCGGTGGCGGGGTATCGCAAGGGCCGCAAGGCGCTGAATTTTCTCAAGGACAGGAGCCGCATGATGGTGACGTTTGCACCGCTCGGCCAAACCGGCGTATATGCGCCGATCCGCGCCACGGTCGGGACCCAGATCGGCCCGCTGACCATCAGCGCTGGAAGGTTCGAAGCCATAAACTAGGCGCGTTTGCGCGCCGCCGGAGACAGGCATGGGGCGCGCAACACTGATCGGCTTCTCGGCGGTTGCCATGTGGTCGCTACTGGCGCTTTTGACCGACGCGTCGGGTCAGGTGCCGCCATTCCTGTTGTCGGCCATCACCTTCGCCATCGGCACGTGCGTCGGGCTCGCCGCGCGGCTAGTGATGCCGGCCGCTGACCGGAGCAAAAAGATCCCGCCGCAAGTCTGGGTGATCGGCATTGCCGGCCTATTCGGCTACCATTTCTTCTACTTCACAGCGTTGCGCAACGCGCCGGCGGTGGAGGCGAGCCTGATCGCCTATCTGTGGCCGCTGCTGATCGTGCTCGGCTCGGCGCTGATGCCGGGCGAGCGGCTGGCCTGGAACCATGTCGTCGGAGCGCTGCTCGGCCTCGCGGGCACTTTCCTCATCGTCACCAAGGGCGACGGGCTCGCCTTCGACGCGCGCTATGCCTTCGGCTACGCGATGGCCGGCGTCTGCGCCCTGCTGTGGTCGTCCTATTCGCTGTTGTCGCGGCGTTTCCCGTCGGTGCCGACCTCGATCGTCACCTGGTTTTGCGCCGCGACGTCTGCGCTTTCGCTGGCCTGCCACTTCCTACTCGAGCAGACGGTGCTTCCCGTCGGCATCGGCCAGTGGCTGGCCGTGCTCGGCCTTGGCCTGATGCCGGTGGGGGCCGCCTTCTACGCCTGGGACGTCGGCGTCAAGCGCGGCAACATCCAGGTGCTGGGCGCGGCGAGCTACGCCGCGCCGCTGCTGTCTACGCTGGTGCTGATATCCGCCGGCGTCGCCGAGCCGTCGCTGCGCATCCTCGCCGCCTGCGTGCTCATCACCGGCGGCGCGGCGCTTGCCGCGAAGTCGCTGTTGCTGCGCAGGGCGGCCACGGGTGAGGCAAACGCATGATGCCGTTTCCCGGCGGCATCGATGCCAATGCCAATGCGACGCTGGTTTTCTCGCTGGTGGCGGCGGTGATCTACGCTTTCACGCTCAACATGCCGCCGAGCCTCGCCCGCTCGGCGGCAAAGACGCTTGCCGTCGCCATGCTGGCGGTGCTCGCCCTCATGCAGGGCGGCCCATTTCTGTTGGCTGCCGCGCTCGCGCTCAGCGCCGTCGGCGATGCCTTCCTGTCACGCGACGGCGAGAGGGCCTTCCTTGGCGGGCTGGCCAGTTTTCTTACGGCGCATATCCTCTACGTTCCGCTGTTCCTGCAAAGCGGCGGCGGGCTGGATGTGCTTGGCTCCGAATCCTGGCGCGGCGCGATCGCGCTCGCCATGGCGGCATTCGCGATCGTCATGCTGGCGGCACTCTGGCGCCGTGTCGGCCCCGCCTTGCGCCTGCCGATCGCCGTCTATGTCGCGGCGATCCTCGCCATGGGGATTTCGGCGCTCACCACCAGCAATACGCTGGTGATCGGCGGCGCCATCCTGTTCATGGCGTCGGATGGGTTGCTCGCCGCCGAAAAATTCCTGCTCGCCGCCATTTCCCCGCATCGGGTGTGGATGCGCTACGCGGTCTGGGCGCTCTACTACGCCGCGCAGGCGGCGATCAGCTTGGGTTTTCTACTCGGCTAAGGCTGTTTCGGCTGCCAGCCCGGCTCGGCCATCTCGAAGGCGGCGAAGTCGAAGCCCGGCGCCACGGTGCAGCCGACCAGCGTCCATTCGCCGAGGCTGCGCGCCGACTGCCACCAGCCGGCCGGCACCACGATCTGCGGCCGCTCGCCGGCGGCAAGCGCGATGCCCAGGACCTGCTCGATCACGCCGCCGCCTTCCTCATGCATCGACAGCGCCAGCGGCGCGCCGGCATGGAAGTGCCAGACCTCGGCCGCGTCCCTCACCCGGTGCCAGGCCGACAGTTGGCCCTCTTCCAGAAGGAAATAGATGGCGGTCGAATGGCCGCGCGCGCCTCCAGCGCCATCGCGAAAGGTCTCGGCATACCAGCCACCCTCCGGGTGCGGCTGCAAGCCGAGCGTGGCGATGATTTCGGCGGAACTGGTCATCGGCTGGAAGCTGGCACTGGGCTCAGAAATTGTCCTTGCGCTTGCGAATCTCGGCGAACACCTCGGCGTCGGTCGCCGTCTCCATGCCGAGATGCTTGCGGATCGCCGGATCGTGCCAGCGCAGGAACGGATTGGTCGACAGCTCCTCGCCGATCGTGGTCGGCAATGTCGGCTTGTTGTCGGCGCGCAGCGCCTCGATCCTGGCGGCGCGCTCCTTAAGGGCCGAATTGGTCGGGTCGACGGTCAGCGCGAAGCGGGCGTTGGAAAGCGTGTATTCATGGCCGCAATAGACGACCGTGTCGGCCGGCAGCGCCGCCAGCTTCTTCAGCGAAGCGTACATCACCGGCGGCTTGCACTCGAACAGCCGGCCGCAGCCCAGCGCAAACAGCGTGTCGGCGGTGAAGGCCACTTTCGAGGCCGGCAGATGGTAGGAGACGTGACCAGCCGTATGGCCGGGCGTGGCGATGACATCGATCTTTTCCTCGCCGAGGCGGACGACCGAGCCTTCACCGACCGTCTCGTCGATGCCGGGGATCTTTTCCTTTTCCGCTTCCGGTCCGATGATACGCAGCTTGAAGCGCTCCTTCAGCGCCAGATTGGCCTCGACATGGTCGACATGGTGGTGGGTGGTCAGGATCAGCGTCGGCGTCCAGCCGGTGCGCTCGATCGCGGCCAGGATCGGCGCCTCCTCGGGCGCGTCGATGATCGCGGTCTGGCCGCTTTTGGGGTCACGCACCAGCAAGCCGAAATTGTCGCTGCGGCACATGAACTGTTCGATTTCGACCGGCATCGCATCTCTCCACCAGAGCGCCGTGCGTCCAATTGGACGCACAAAGGACGCTCTAAGCTATTTATCTGCTGCATCGTGCTTTCCGAAATCGAAACCGATTTCGGGCCGATGCAGTTGTCGCCGCAGACATAGGGCGCTTGGGTGCTGATGTCATCCGCCTTTGTTGAACTTGCAATGCTTCGAAGCTACCGTCCCGGCCATGCATTCCGATATCGTCGATCTCCGTTCCTTCTATTCCACCACGCTAGGGCGCCTGGCCGAACGCTCGATCACCATGGCGCTGTCGTCGATCTGGGCGGCCGTGCCAAACGAGCGGCTGGTCGGGCTCGGCTACACCTTGCCGTGGCTGGAACGGTTCGGCGCCGACGCCGAGCGCGTCTTTGCTTTCATGCCGGCGACGCAGGGGGCCGTGGTCTGGCCGACGACGGGGCCGACGGCGACCGCGCTGGTCTTCGACGAGGAATTGCCGCTGGTCGATTCCTGCATCGACCGCGTGCTGCTGGTGCACTCGCTCGAACATGTCGAAAACCCGCGCGAGACGCTGAACGAGATCTGGCGGGTGCTATCGCCTGCCGGTCGCGTCGTCATCGTCGTGCCCAACCGGCGCGGCGTCTGGGCGCGTTTCGAGCACACGCCGTTCGGCAATGGCCGGCCGGCGCGCTCCAGCACATTGTGGAACCGCATCATGAAACGCCGCGGCGACGGCGGGAAGAAC
>NZ_RZOJ01000320.1:0-6860 GCF_003998845.1 Mesorhizobium sp. M4A.F.Ca.ET.022.05.2.1
GCCGCCTGCAACGCCCGCTGGTTCGCGCCACTTTCGCCCAGCGCGCTCAGCGCCTCGTCGGTGGCGGACTCCTGCGCCAGCGTTTCGCGCAGCAACGGCACCGCGTCCTTGAGGCCCAGTTGCTCCGCCCAGGCGACCAGCGTGCCGTAGCGGGCTATTTCATAATGCTCGACGGCCTGGGCAGCCGCCACCAGGCCCGCGTCCAGCGCCGGCTCGTCCTCGTACTCCTCGAGGATTTCCGACCCTTCTTCAAGGATGCCGTCGATCGCCGGACAGGTCTTGCCCCTTGCGGCCTTGCCCATCAGTTCGAACACCTGTTCCAGGCGCTCGACCTGTCCCTCCGTTTCCATGCGATGCTTCTCGAAGGCCGCGCTCAGTTCCTTTGACTGGGCTGCCTTCGCCAGCTTGGGCAACGTCTTCAGGATCTTCTTTTCCGCGTAGTAAATGTCCTTCAGGCCGTCCACGAACAGGCTCTCCAGGCCGTTCGCCGCGCCGGACGAATTCTTCCTTGCCATCACTTTGCTCCATCGGTTGATGCGCCTTGAGGGTGCAAAGGAACGGCGCCCGTGAAATCGCAAGCGCCGCTTCCTTGCATCACGATAAGCGTGGCCGGGAACGGATGTTCCCTGCGAAATATTTCGTGAACCCAAGTCGTGGACGGCGCGCGGCGCGCGGGATCACCGGGACGGCTCTCCTGTCGGCAAGTCTCCCGGCGCGCATGCCTAGTCAGCCCGGCTGCAACCGGACGCCGGCTGCGGCGTTTGCTCTTGGCGGTGCACGCAGGATCGGAACCGAATGCTCGAATCCCTGTATCTGAACCTTGGCCAGCACGACGACCTCTCGGAGGCGGAAAAGGAATTGCTGGCGGGTGCCATCTCGACCGAAAGGCATGTCGCCACGGGGCAGGACATCGTTTCGGAAGGCTCGAGACCGACCCACAGCACCCTGATCCTCGACGGCATTGCCGCGCGCTACAAGGTGCTCGAGGATGGCGGCCGGCAGTTCACGTCCTTGCAGGTTCCGGGCGACTTCGTCGACCTTCACGCCTTTCTCCTGAAGACAATGGACCACGGCATCATCGCGCTGTCGCCATGCCGCGTGGCCGCCGCCGAGCACGGCAAGCTGCGCGCCATTACCGAGCAGGCGCCGCATCTGACGCGGCTTTTGTGGCTGGACACGCTCGTCGACGGCGCCATCCACCGGGAGTGGATCGTGGCCATGGGCCGGCGTTCCAAGACATCGCACCTCGCCCACCTCATTTGCGAGCTGTTCGTCCGCCTCCAGGTGGTCAAGCGCACCAGCGGGATGAGCTTCCAGCTTCCCTTGTCGCAAGCGGAGCTTGCCGATGTGCTCGGGCTGTCGGTCGTCCATATGAACAGGGTCATCGGCATGCTGCGCAACATCGGCCTGGTCAGCTGGTCGAGCTATACCGTGACCATCCTCGACTGGGATCTGCTGGTGGAGTTGGCTGAGTTCGACCCCACCTATCTCAGCATGAACCGGGAACCGAGATAGGCGTCACGGCGGATCGCGAAGCACCGACTTCCAGGCGGCGACCGACGCTATGTCGACGGTGACCAGGCCGCCGGCCTTGAACGTCACCCGGCCTCTGTCCTGGTCGACTTCGGTAATGTGACCGGCGATCATTATCGGGTCGCCGGCCTTGGCCCCGGCCGGCGGGTCGATGGCGAAAGGATAGTTGTGGGTCGGGATCCGCACCCGCGCGCGACCGCTGCCGAGCAGCTTCAGGATGGTGGCGTTCACGATCACCTCGTCGCCGATGCTGACGTTCCAGGCCATGGGCGATCAGCCGGGTTTTCTGGGGGCCGCCGACTTGGCGCTGCCCGGCGCCCACAGCTCGTCGAGCATGACGAGCGCGGCGCTCCGGTCGCCGGGCCTCAGCAGCCCTTGCTCTGCCGCGGCCGTCTTGAACGCGTCGAAGGCAACAGCGGGTCGGCAGATCCCTGCGAGTGCGTCGTCCACCAGGCGGACCGCCACGACATAGGTCGCGGCGTCCTTATCCTTCCATGTCCTGGCGAGCGCCTTCTTGGCATCGGCGATGGACGAGACGACCATCGAGCCGCCATCGGCGAACCGGATCGTCAGGGGCAGGAACAGACTCATCGCCGGTCACCAGCCGAACCACTCCCGGGTTCGCCATAGCAATCCGGCGAAGGGCGCGATCGTGAAGGCGACGACGCCCAGGGCCAGAAGGGGACTGCTCGCAAGAACCGGTTTCATCAGACGCCTCCACAAGGTCCCTCATTGCATCGACTACCATCGCGCGCCGGTCGTCGCATTTAACTTTGATATGCCGCGACCGGCGCCGAGGCCCGCGGGCGGCCGGCCCGGTGTTTCGACTTTGCCAACCTTTTCGAGCGGCAGACGTTGTCCTTATCGAAACCAGGAGACGAAGCGATGCTGACGAAATCCGACACATCGAAGGCGGCAGGCAGGCAGCGCCGCGTGCAGCGCAAGGTCGACGCCGATGACCGCCGCAAGGCCAAGGCGAAAGAGCCGGGTGCCATGCAGGCCGGCGCGCGCGAATATCCCGTGCCGCCTTTCCCGAAGCAGCATCATCCAAAACCCGGCGAGGAGTGGGCGATCGAGCCGGCGCCGCTCTACGACGCGCCCTTCTGGCAGGGCTCGAAGAAGCTCGACGGCAAGGTGGCGCTGATCACCGGCGGCGATTCCGGCATCGGTCGTGCCGTGGCGGTGCTGTTCGCGCGCGAGGGCGCCGATATCGCCATCGCCTATCTCAGTGAGGATCGCGACGCCGAGACGACCAAGCGCGCCGTCGAGGCCGAGGGCAGGCGCTGCCTGGCGCTGCGCGGCGATGTCGCCAGGCGCGCCTTCTGCCGCAACGCGGTCGAGCAGACGGTGAAGACATTGGGTGGCCTCGATGTGCTGGTCAACAACGCCGCCTTCCAGATCCATTCGACCGATTTCACCGACCTCACCGAGGAGCATTTCGACACCACGCTGAAGACCAATCTCTACGGCTATTTCCATATGGCGCAGGCAGCCGTGCCGCACATGAAGCCGGGCTCGGCCATCATCAACACCGGTTCGGTCACCGGCATCGAGGGTTCGAAGCATCTGGTCGACTATTCGATGACCAAGGGCGGCATCCACGCCTTCACGCGCGCTCTGTCGGGCAACCTGATCGGCAAGGGCATCCGCGTCAACGCAGTGGCGCCGGGCCCGGTCTGGACGCCGCTCAACCCTTCGGAAAAGGAGGCCGAGGACGTTTCCCAGTTCGGCGCCAAGACGCCGATGAAGCGGCCGGCGCAACCGGAAGAGATCGCGCCAGCCTATGTGTTCCTCGCTTCGCCGCAATGCTCCAGCTACATCACCGGCGAAATCCTGCCGATTGTCGGCGGCTATTGAGAGGAGGCTTGTCAGAGGTGGGGGTAGGGGGCCTAACCCTTGCGCTTGCCTTCGGACGGGGCCCTCACGCCGGCCTGCGCCTCGCGCATCATCTTCAGCGCTTCGTCGCGGGTCAGGCCGCATTTGCGGGCGAAGTAGGCAGCCTCATAGGCCTCGGCCGCGGAGGCGGGCGAGATCGCGGAAAGCATAGGTCTCGATTTCTTCTTGGCCATCGGTTCACGGCACCACTTCGTTTAGTCAGCTAATATAGCACCTTTGTTTGCCAAGGAAAATTTCTGCTATTTGCCGAACTGTTCCTAGGCGAACGCGCCGATGCCCCGGGGGTTCCCTGGAAAAAGCGACGCATCTCGGCGCCCGGCGCCGGGGAGAGATGGCTGCCGCCGGCGGCCCGGTCGCATGGAGGCAGCGGGCCGGTAAAGTGGCCTGAACCTTGAAGGATTTTGAAACGTAATTATATCAATGACTAAGCGTGCTCTGCACGCGAAACGTAGTGCTTTGGTCAAGCTTCATCTTCATGGAGGTTGTCTATGGCAATGATGATGGAAGGAAAGAGGGGCCAGGATTGGATCAATCTGGTCCTTGCGATCTGCCTGTTCATCTCCCCCTGGATCATCGGCTTCGCCGCTGAGACGATGCCCGCGTGGAACGCCTGGATTGTTGGCGTTGCGCTCGGCGCGTTGGCTTTGGCGACGCTTTCGGTGTTCGCGGAGTGGGAGGAATGGGTGAATCTCGTCCTCGGGCTTTGGCTGATCGTTTCACCCTGGCTGCTGGGCTTCATGGCAAACGCCAACGCGATGGCGACCCATGTTATCCTCGGCATTCTGGTGGTTGCCGTATCGGCCTGGGCGGTCTGGGATGTCCATCATCCGCACGCGCATGCGTGACGGGTGATTAACTGGGAGCCCGCCGCGCAAGCGGCGAGCTCCTTAAAGCAATTCCAGGAAAAGTGTGCAGCGGTTTTCCGTCCGGAATTGCGTAAAAGAGAAGCAATTCCAGCAATATCGGAGCATTGGCTGAACCGGCGGCTGCGGGCGCATCACGAATTGCTGCAACCGGAAAGCTTTTCGTGCATTCTTGGGAATGGCTTCGATGCTCCACCCGGAAGCGCCCGCGAAATGCTGCTCCTATTGCGGCGGCCGCGACCACAATTTCGAGGACTGCCCGAAGCGCAAGGCCGATGCCGAGAAGCAGAAAGAGGAGGCGCGCGCAGAGTTGGATCGCGCGCGCGAAAAATCTCCATCGAACTGATCGCGTCGGCGTCGTCATCTGATCATGGCATCGCCGCGTTACGGCGCGGTGGCGATTGTGCCGGCTGGTTCGCGCCGGCGCGATGTGGTATTCACCGCGCCTTTTTGGCGACGGGGAACGGCCGTGATTACCGGCAAGGATCTCATCCAGTGGGGTTTCAAGCCTGGGAAATGGTTTCCCGGGGCGATCGCCGATGCCCAGCGCATGGAGGGCGAGGGCAGGTCGCAGGACGAGATATTCGCCCATCTCCAGACGCTCATGCCGGTCGAGATGATGCCGCGCACCAACGCGCTGCCGTTCGGCGTTTTCCTCGAACCCGAAAATGATGTCGAGCGAGACAATCTTGGGCTGGTCGTGGAAGCGATGGACGCGCTTCTGCGTACGCCGACCGTAGTGTCAGGTGTCGTCATGCCTGACGCATGTCCGGCCGGCACCATTCCGGTAGGCGGCGTCGTGGCGACCAGGAACGCCATCCATCCCGGCTTCCATTCGGCCGACATCTGCTGCTCGATGGCCATCACCGTCTTCAAGCGCAACGACGACCCGAAGAAAATCCTCGACGCCGCCTTCGAGATCACCCATTTCGGTCCCGGCGGCCGCAAGGACCAGCGCGGCTGGGCGATGCCCGCCGAGCTTTCGGCGCGCTTCAAGGCCAACCGGTTCCTCTCCGACGTGACAGCGATCGGCGACAGCAATCTCGGCACGCAGGGCGACGGCAACCACTTCCTCTATGTCGGGCATCTGCGCTCGACCGGACAGCCGGCGATCGTCACCCATCACGGCTCGCGCGGCCCGGGCGCCATGCTCTACAAGCGCGGCATGGCGGTTGCCCGCCGGCATACCGCGATCGTCTCGCCGAAGACGCCGCCGGGTGCCGCCTGGATCGAGGCCGACACGCCGGACGGCCGGGCCTATTGGGACGCGTTGCAGGTCATTCGCGAATGGACCAAGCAGAACCATTTCCGCATCCATGACCGCATCCAGGCCAAGCTCGGCAACCAGATCGCCGACCGCTTCTGGAACGAGCATAATTTCGTCTTCCGGCGCGACGACGGGCTTTTCTACCACGCTAAGGGGGCGACGCCGTCCTTCGACGGCTTTTCGCCGGACGATGACGGCCGCACGCTGATCCCGATGAACATGAGCGAGCCGATCCTGATCGCCGGCCATGCCGACAAGAAGCCGGCGCTCGGCTTTTCACCGCACGGCGCCGGCCGCAACATGAGCCGCACGCGCTATCTGCGCGAGGTGATCGGCAGCCGCGACTTCGACGATGTGGTGAAGGCCGAGACGAACGGGCTCGACATCCGCTTCTGGCTCGGCACGCCGGACCTGTCGGAACTGCCGGCGGCCTACAAGAGCGCGAGCCAGGTGGTCGGCCAGATCGAGCGGCACCGCCTTGCAACGATCGACGACTTCGTCGACCCTTACGGCTCGATCATGGCGGGCGACTGGCAGAAAGACATGCCCTGGCGGGACAGGAGGTGAGTGGCTCGTGAGTGCCTGCGGCCATCCTCCGGTGCCCCGGAGGCGGTAGCGATGACTTCAGCACCCCGTGCGCTTCGCCGCCTTGCTCAGGTCATCGTTCGTCGGCTTCCGCCAACTAGGCCCCTGCCGTCTCCCTTTGCACCTCGCTAGCGAAAGCCGCCAGCAGTTCCATTCCCTCGGCCCAATCACCAAGTCCGCTGTCGCCATTGATGTGGCCGAGTGTGCCGGCAACATGCAGGCCGCTTCCCCATTGCGCGGCCTTTGTCCCGGCATACTCCAGCGAGCCATAGGGATCGTCGCTGCTGGCGACGATGAGCGAGGGGAAGCGAAGCCGCCCTGCCGGCGTGCCCGCGAAGCTTCGTGCCGAGGCCGGAAAGGCCTCGCTTGCCGGGTCGGGAACCGCGACCAGGAAAGCCCCGGCGACCGCACGCCGCGAGACCTGCTGCCAATGCGCGACGAGCAGGCAGCCGAGGCTGTGGGCAATCAGGACGGGCGGGGCATTCGCCGCCGCCACCGCAGCGTCGAGGGCGCCGATCCAGTCGTCGAGGTCCGGCTGCTCCCAACTCGCCGGGCTGAAGCGGCGCATCGCTGGGTTCGCCCGCTGCCAGCGCGTCTGCCAGTGTGCTTCGCCCGAGCCGCCAATGCCGGGCACGATGATGAATTCGCTCATGGACCGCCTTTCCTGCCGATGCAATACCGGCAATTCTAGGCCTTCCTCTGGCCGAGGGAATGAG
>NZ_RZOJ01000321.1:0-6854 GCF_003998845.1 Mesorhizobium sp. M4A.F.Ca.ET.022.05.2.1
GACCTCGCGCGAAGCATAGACAAGGGGCAGAAATAGGGGCCGTTCTGAACGGCTGCAACGCTCGTAAGTCACGGAATGGATTCTATGGTCTGCGCCGCGTCGCTTCGCTCCTTGCTCCGCCGTAGAATGATGAAGGCGTGGTGCCCGCCAGTGCGCTAAATCGCATCCCCCTTGCGGTTCGCCGCGACTTTGACCAGTCTGGGCACGCGCGGCAAAGGGGGGCAGTGCGATGCGCGGCGAGGTTCTGCACTATGACGAGCAGCAAGGCTTCGGCTTCATAACCGGCGCCGACGGCAAGCGTTACAGCTTCGCGCGCGAGGATCTGCGCCGCGAGATGGCGTTGGCCAGGGGCGCCGAGGTCGAATTCCAGCCGAATGGCGACCGGGCAAGCAGCATATTTTCGGTCCGCGCCCCCATGACCGGTCCGGCAGAGCCCGCCACCCCGACCGCGGCGTCTCCTCGCCCCTTGCCGGGCAGCGCGCCTGCGGTGCCCAACCATTTCGGCCGCAACGCCGAAAATGGAACGATCGGATCGACTGGCCTGTGGGACTATTTCTGGCGTGGCCTGACGACCAATTACGTCGATTTCTCCGGCCGCGCCCGGCGCAAGGAGTTCTGGGGTTTTTGCCTTTTCTGGACGATCGGCCTCGCCGTCATTGTCGGCGTCGGCCTCTCTGTGGATTTGGGAAGCGGCATCGAACAGGGCGACGACCTGCCGATCGTCATGATCTGCCTTGTCGTTCTCTACATCCTGCTGACCTTCCTGCCGTGGGTCGCGCTGCTCGTGCGCCGTCTGCACGATCTCGGCCTGACCGGCTGGCTCGCGATCCTCTGCTTCCTGCCCTATATCGGCTGGCTCGCGACGCTCGTCTTCGGGCTGATCCCGACCCAGGCCGGCGACAACAAATGGGGACCGATGCCGGTCGGCGTCAGGTTCTAGACTAGGGCCGCAAGCCAGACTGACCGTGTTCGCTCAAAGCGATGTATTCGATAATCTTGAAGTGCTTCGCGGTGTCACCACGAAGGGCCTTCTTGTGGGTTTGGATCGTCTCGGTCCCAACAATCTTGAATTCGGATCCTTCACAGGTAATTTCGCAATCAACCACCTTGCCGGGCCAAAGCCAGATCAAGAGCCCAGCTCAAACTGTTCTCGATCTGATATCGATCGCATACGAACTGCCGCAATGGCGCGAGACGCTGGTCGGTGCGAAAGTCGGCCTGGCGTTTATGCTCGCCAAGCGCATCCCTTTCGATGGCGCGACCCACCTCGCCCATCTGTCATCCAAGGAACTTGGCGATGATCGCGTCGCCCATCTCAACCGTGCCGACTTCCTTCATGCCTTCGGAGAGGATGTCCTTGGTGCGCAGGCCGTCTTCGAGCACGGCGGCGATTGCCGCTTCCAGTTTGTCGGCCTCGGCCACCATGCCGAAGGAATAGCGCAGGCACATGGCGAAGGACGCGATCATGGCGATCGGGTTGGCGATGCCCTTGCCGGCGATGTCCGGCGCCGAGCCGTGCACCGGCTCGTAGAGCGCCTTGCGCTTCTTGGTCTTCACATCCGGCGCGCCGAGCGAGGCCGACGGCAGCATGCCGATCGAGCCGGTGAGCATGGCGGCGATGTCGGACAGCATGTCGCCGAACAGATTGTCGGTGACGATGACGTCGAACTGCTTCGGCCAGCGCACCAGCTGCATGCCGCCGGCATCGGCCAGCATGTGATCGAGCTTGACGTCGCTGTAGCGGGCCGCGTGGGTCTGGCTGACAACCTCGTTCCACAGCACGCCCGACTTCATGACGTTGCGCTTTTCCATCGAAGTGACCTGGTTGCGGCGCGTGCGCGCCAGCTCGAAGGCGAGGCCCGAGATGCGCTCGATCTCGAACGTGTCGTAGACCTGGGTGTCGATGCCGCGCTTCTGGCCGTTGCCGAGATCAATGATCTGCTTCGGCTCGCCGAAATAGACGCCGCCGGTGAGCTCGCGCACGATCAATATGTCGAGGCCCTCGACCACCTCTTGCTTGAGCGAGGAGGATGCGGCGAGCGCCGGGTAGCAGATCGCCGGACGGAGATTGGCGAACAGCTCCATGTCCTTGCGCAGGCGGAGCAGCCCGGCCTCGGGACGCACCTCGTAAGGCACCTTGTCCCACTTCGGCCCGCCAACCGCGCCGAACAGCACGGCATCCGCCGCCATCGCCTTGGCCATGTCGGCATCGGAGATCGCCGCGCCATGCGCGTCGTAGGCGCTACCGCCGACCAGCCCCTCATCGGTGGCAAAACCGCTGCCGAGTTTTTCATTCATGGCCGCGATCAGCTTCTTCACCTCGGCCATGGCCTCGGGGCCGATGCCGTCGCCGGCGAGCAGGAGGAGATTTTTCGAAGCCATGGAGAACCGTCCCGAGAGTGTTTGGAGAAACCGCGGCCTTGCTAAACGCCAAGTGCTTGCGGCGCAAGCCTTTCAACCGTCACCGGTGCGAAAGGACATTCACCAGCCGGCCGAACGGGTCGCGCACATAGAAGCGCCGCACGCCCCAGGGCTCGTCGGCCGGGCCGTATTCGATGGCGAAGCCGGCCTTGCGCATGGCCGCAAGCGCCTCGTCGACGTCGTCGACCTCGATCGAAAGATCAGGCACCGGGGTGCCGGAGCCGCCCTCGGTCATGAAGCTGATCTGCACCGTCATCGTCTCGGCCGAGCCGCAGGTGACGATCCAGCCTTGGTCCATCAGCACATCAAGCCCGAGCACGTCCTGATAGAAATGCTGCGCCGCGAGGGTGTCCTGCGTGGCGATGTTGGCGACGATGCGCTTGACCTTTACCATCGGCTGATCCTTGCTTTGTGCAAGCCGGTGCCCCTGTCCTGGGCGACCTGCATCAGGCCGTGCGCCGGAGCGCCGTCGCCTCGATCTCGATCTTCATTTCCGGCTTGTTGAGCTGGCAGACGATCATCGTCGCCGCCGGCCGAATATCACCGAACGCCTCGCCGAGGATCGGGAACACCACGTCAACATAGGCCTGGTCGGTGATGTAGTAATGCGCCCGCACCACATCGGCCATCTCGAAGCCGCCGTCGGCCAAGGCCTTGGCAATGGTCGCGAGGCAATTGCGCGTCTGCGCCTCGACCGTGTCGGGCATGGTCATGGTGGCATAGTCGTAACCGGTCGTGCCGGAGACGAAGCACCAGTCGCCCTGCACCACCGCGCGCGAATAGCCGGCGGTTTTCTCGAAGGGCGAGCCGGTGGAGATGAGTGTGCGCATGGAGAGCCTCGCGTTGGATGCGCGCATTCTGAAACGGACGAGCGATCCAGTCGTGAGCCAGGGAGCGTAGACTGGCGGTGCAAACTTTTGATGCTGACGGGACAGCGCCCCCCTCTGGCCTGCCGGCCATCTCCCCCACTTGGGGGGAGATCAGATGTCACGCCGGTTTTCGCCAATCACCAGCGTTGCAAAACAGGCGGGGCGCCGAAACAGCCAATCTCCCCCCTTGTGGGGGAGATGTCCGGCAGGACAGAGGGGGGCGCGAAGGAACGCGACCTAGCAATAGAGGCTCGGGCTAATTCGCCGACCCCTGCGCGTCGTCATACGCTTTCTTGATATCCGCCGGCCACGTCTTCAGGTCGGGCCAGCCCTGTGGCTCGCCATTGTCGCCGCGGCGCGCGAAATAGACTTTGTGCTTGACCGGATCGACCGCCATGAAGCCGTCATTGCCGCCGCAATCATGCGGCACGCAGCCGGTGGCGTAGAAGGCGCCGGATGCGGTCTTTTCGGTGCCGCCGCCGACCAGCAGGCTGGTCGCCATGTCGGGCATGGTGTCGCCGAGCACCGTCTGCGCCGCCTTGTAGACCGCCTCGTTGTGGAAGGCGTCGATGATGTTGTCGTATTTCGACGGGTCGACATCTTTCCAGTCGGTGCCGGATTCCGGCGTGTAGGTGAGGTTGCCGGAGGTGGTCAGCCCTTCCGTCGGCGACCATTGCAGCGCCGCTCTCGTCTCGCCCGGCAGCAGAAAGGGCACATAGTAGATGGCGCTGTCGGAGACCGCGGCCGGCGGCGCGCCGCATTCGTCCTGCTCGACGGTGGTGGTCTGGATCTCGCCGCCTTCCGGCTTCCAGGCGATGACACTCGCCGGCCCGCATTGATTGCCGCCATCGCCGACATCGAACAGTGCGACCTTGACGCCGCCGACCTCGACAATCTTGTCGAAGAAGACGTCGTAATTGTCGGCGAGCTGCTTGCCGTCATAGGCCAGCACCTTCTCGCCATACTCCTCCTGCTGGGTGATGGTGAACTGGCCGCCCTCGAACGGGATCGGCGCCAGCTTGTCCTCGTCGGCCGGCGCCGCATCGGTGGTGCTCGACGCGCCCTGGTCGGCGGCGCCGCCGGACGCATCGTCGGCCGGCACCAGCACCGCGTCGGTCTGGGCATGCGCGCCCGCCATCGGCAGCAGGATCACCGCCAGCGCGCAGGCGCCGGCCAGAAGCGAGCGTGTCATGACTGTCCCTCCGTTCAGCCGCAGCACGAACCCGGCCTGTCGTGGCCGGGCTTAAGCATTCAGATACAGACGATCAGGCCCACGGGCGCTGCGCGGCGTTCTTCTGTTCGAACGAGTCGATGGCGCCGGCCTTCTCCATGGTCAGGCCGATGTCGTCCAGCCCATTGAGCAGGCAGTGGCGCTTGAAGTCGTCGAGGTCGAACGTGACCACGCCGCCATCCGGCCCGCGGATTTCCTTGGCCTCGAGATCGACCGACAGCGTGGCGTTGGAGCCGCGCGAGGCGTCGTCCATCAGCTTGTCCAGGTCTTCCGGGCTGACGGTGATCGGCAGGATGCCGTTCTTGAAGCAGTTGTTGTAGAAGATGTCGGCGAACGAGGTCGAGATGACGCAGCGGATGCCGAAATCGAGCAGCGCCCACGGCGCGTGCTCGCGGCTCGAGCCGCAGCCGAAATTGTCGCCGGCGACCAGGATCTGCGCCTTGCGATAGGCCGGCTTGTTGAGCACGAAGTCGGGGTTCTCCGAGCCGTCCTCCTTGTAGCGCATCTCGGCGAACAAGCCGGTGCCGAGTCCGGTGCGCTTGATCGTCTTCAGATAATCCTTGGGGATGATCATGTCGGTGTCGATGTTGACGATCGGCATCGGCGCGGCGACGCCGGTCAGCTTGGTGAATTTGTCCATGGTCCTTGCCGTCTTCTTGTCGTTCGGGAATTTGCTGGCGCACGGTTTACACAAAGCCGGCGGCAAATGAAAGGCAACTGTTCGTGCGCGGATCGGGCTCAAAAAAGGACTTCGAAATCCTGGCCCGCTGGTGCAGTCTTGCGACCATGACGGAACCATGCCGCGTCCTCTATGCCAGCGAGCCGGCGCTCGACGTCGCCGAGTTCCGCCGTGTGCTGGTGGAATCTGGCCTCGGCGAGACGCGCCCCGTCGACGACGAGGCCCGGCTGAAGACCATGCTCGGCAACGCCAACCTGGTGCTGACGGCGCGGCTCGACAGCGAGGGCAAGCCGCTTGTCGGTGTAGCGCGCGGCGTCACCGACTTCTCCTGGGTCTGCTACATTTCCGAGCTTGCCGTTTCCCGATCGGCGCAAGGGCTCGGCATCGGCAAGGGGCTGATGGACGAGGCCCGCCGCCAGCTCGGTCCCGCCGTCGCCATCAGCTTGATCTCGATGCCCAACGCGGTCGGCTTCTACGAGCGCATCGGCATGAGGCGCATGCCCGACGCTTTCTGGTTCTCCCGCAAGGGCTGATCCGTCTCCATATTCCTCACCGACTCACGGGCAAGTGATCGCCCGATCTGTCTCCCTGCTTGACATGCAACCAAATGGTTGCATATTAAAGCGATGAGCATGGATGCCGTCTTTCGCGCCTTGGCCGACCCGACCCGCCGGCAATTGCTGGACAGCCTCCATGCAAGGAACGGGCAGACGCTGAACGCGCTCTGCGAGCGGATGGAGATGACGCGCCAGGCGGTGACCAAGCACCTGGCGATCCTGGAAGAGGCCAACCTCGTCACCACCGTCCGCCGGGGCCGAGAGAAGGAACACTACCTCAACCCGGTTCCGATCAACGAGATCGCCGAGCGCTGGATCGGCAAGTTCGAGCGCCATCGGCTGGATGCATTGAGCGACCTGAAGAAACGACTGGAAAGGGAAGAGCCGTGAGCGACAACACCTTCGTCTATGTCACCTATATCCGCACCACGCCTGAAAAGCTTTGGACGGCGCTAACCGACCCGGAGTTCAACCGGCAGTTCTTCCTCTGCTCCTATCAGGAGAGCGACTGGAAGGTGGGCTCAAGCTGGAAGCTGATCTTCCCCGACGGAAGCATTGCCGACTCGGGCGAGATACTGGAGATCGACCCGCCCAGGCGCCTGGTCATCAAATGGCGCAACGAATGGCTGCCCGAGGTGAGGGAAGACGGCTATACGCGCTGCACCTTCGCAATCGAGCAGGATGGCGAACTGACGAAGCTCGCCGTCACCCACGAGGCCGACGGCCCGCACCGGCTGATCGAAAATGTCGCCAAGGGCTGGCCGCTGGTTCTGGCCAGCCTGAAGAGCCTGCTCGAGACCGGCAAGGGTTTTGACCGCCCGCCGTCGAAGGCGGCCTGAGCGCCTGATGATTGGTTTCGGCAACGAAGCGACCATTGACGGAGGCCGATGTGAACCCGGAGCAGCTGGCTGTGAGAGCCATGGCGAACAGCCGGACGGTCATGGCATCGGCCGAGATTCTCGCGCCGCCGGAACAGGTCTTTGCAGCGCTCGTCACCGACGCGGTCGAGCGCTGGTGGAGCTCTGCCGACTGCTACCGGATGACCGCCTGGGCCGCCGAGCTGCACGTCGGCGGCAGCTGGAGCGTCATCGTAAAGA
>NZ_RZOJ01000322.1:0-6842 GCF_003998845.1 Mesorhizobium sp. M4A.F.Ca.ET.022.05.2.1
TGCCGGAGCCGCTCATCGTCACATTGCCGTTCACCATGACATAGCCACGATTGGCGAGCTTCAGCGCGCCGAATGCGTTCTGCTCGACCAGAAACACGGTCAAGCCTTGGGTGCGGTTCAGCTCGCGGATGGCGTCGAAGATCTGCTTGACGATCAGCGGCGCGAGGCCGAGCGATGGCTCGTCGAGCAGAAGCAGCTTCGGGCGCGCCATCAGCGCACGTCCGATCGACAGCATCTGCTGTTCGCCGCCCGACAGCGTGCCGCCACGCTGGGCGATACGCTCCTTGAGGCGCGGGAACAGCGTGAACACCTTCTCGACGTCCTCGTCATAATATTTGAGGTTGTCGAGGCTGGCGCCCATCTGCAGGTTTTCCATCACTGTCATGCGCGGGAAGATGCGGCGTCCTTCCGGCGACTGGGCGATGCGCATGCGGGCGATTTCGTGCGTCGGCAACTGTGTGATGTCGGTACCGGCAAAAGTGATAGTGCCCGCGCGAGCGCGTGGAGCACCGAAAATGGTCATCATCAGCGTCGACTTGCCGGCGCCGTTGGCGCCGATAAGCGCCACCACCTCGCCCTCGTTGACCTGCACGTTGACACCGTTCAGCGCCCGGATGTTGCCGTAGTAGGTCTCGACGCCCTTGATGTCGAGCAGCGTTGTGCCGGCCATTATTTACGCCCTCCGCGCGGCTTGGCTGTCGGGGATTTTCCGGTCGGCTTGGCCGTGGCCCGCGCCGACGGCTTTCTTGGCTGAGCGTTGGCCTTTGCATCGACCTGTTCTGCCTTGGAGGCGCCCTTCGAGACCGTGACGCGCTCGCCCTCGCTGTGGCCGATCGTATCGGTCACCGGTCCGGCGAGAAAGGAAGATGAGCTACCCGGGCCGTGCGCGGCGTCGGGGCCGGTATCGAGCTGTTCGATGACATCCTCGTCGCCGACCTCGGTCAGCACCGTCTCGACCTCCTCGTCGTCGACGCCGAGATAGGCGGCGATGACGCGCGGGTCGGTCCTGACCGACTGTGGATTGCCGTCCGAGATCTTGCGGCCATATTCGAGCACCACCACATGGTCGGAGATCTGCATGACCACCGACATGTCGTGCTCGATCAGCAGGATCGAGGTGCTTTTCTTGATGTCCATCAGGAGATCGTTGAGCGCCGCCGACTCCTTCGGATTGAGGCCGGCGGCCGGCTCATCGAGGCACAGAAGCTCGGGGCCCGTGCACATGGCGCGCGCGATCTCCAGGCGCCGCTGCGCACCATAGGGCAGGTCGCCCGCCGGATCGTCGGCGCGGTCGACCAGGTTGGCCTTCTCCAGCCAGTGCTTGGCCAGGTCGATCGATTCGGCCGACGCCTTGCGGTAGCTCGAGAAGCCGAACAGGCCGAGCATCGTATAGCCCGACGCCTTCATCAGCTTGTTGTGCTGCGCGACCAGCAGGTTCTCCAGCAAGGTCATGCCCGAGAACAGGCGGATGTTCTGGAAGGTGCGCGCCACCTTGGCGCGCGCCGGGATCTCGTGGTTCGGCAGGCGTTCGAGCAGGTAGCTCGAGCCGTCACTGCGGTTCAGCGTGATCATGCCTTCCGACGGCTTGTAGAAGCCGGTGATGCAGTTGAACACCGTGGTCTTGCCGGCGCCGTTGGGGCCGATCAGCGCCGTGATCTCGCCCCGCCTGGCCTGGAAGGACAGGTCGCCGATGGCGATGAGGCCGCCGAACTTCATCGACAGATGCTCGACCTGCAGGATGAACTCGTTCGAGGATGGGGTCGCGTTCATCAGCCGTGGCCCTCCTTGGTGAAGGAGCCTGAGACGGCTCTTCGCTCCTTGAGGAAGGCTGTCGGCTCGCGACTGCCGACGAAGCCGCGCGGCTTCCACAGCATGACGACGACCATGGCTATGCCGAACAGAAGCATGCGGTAGAGCTCCGGGGTGAAGTCGGGGCCGAACAGCGCCTTGAGGAAGTCCAGCTCGCGCAGGATCTCGGTGCCGCCGATCATCACCAGCGCCGCGACCGCGATGCCGCCCAGCGAGCCCATGCCGCCAAGCACGACGATGGCAAGGATGATGGCCGATTCCAGGAAGACGAAGGATTCGGGGCTGACGAACCCTTGCCGGGCGGCGAAGAACGAACCGGCGAAGCCGCCGAACATGGCGCCGGTGGCAAACGCCGTCAGCTTGGTGGTGGTGGTGTTGATGCCGAGCGAGCGGCAGGCGATCTCGTCCTCGCGCAGCGCTTCCCAGGCCCGGCCCACAGGCAGGCGACGCAGCCTGATGGTGACGAAGGCAGTCAGCAGGCAGAGCAGCAGGATGAGATAATAGAGGAAGATCTTGTAGTAGGCGCCCGACTGGGCGATGCCCAGCACCTTGGCGATGTAGTTCGGGTCCGAGACGTTGAACGACATCAGGCCGAAGAAGGAGACCTTCGGGATGCCGGAGATGCCGGCCGAGCCGTTGGTCACCTCACGCCAGTTGATCAGCACCAGGCGGATGATCTCGCCGAAGGCGAGCGTCACGATCGCCAGATAGTCGCCGCGCAGCCGCAGCACCGGGAAACCGAGCATGACACCCCAGAAGGCGGCCATGCAGCCGGCGGCCGGCAACAGGATCCAGAACGACAGGCCGAAATGCGTGCCGAGAAGCGCATAGGCGTAAGCGCCGACCGCGTAGAAGGCGACGTAGCCGAGATCTAGCAGGCCGGCGAGCCCGATGACGATGTTCAGTCCCCAGGCCAGCATCACGTAGATCAGGATCTGGATGCCGAAATTGTCGACCCATTTCAGCGAGCCCTGGAAGCCGAACAAGAGCACCATCGCGATCGGATACGCAAACAGCACGGCGATGCCGATCTGGTTGAAGTTGCGGCGCACGAAGCTGGGTTCGGCCGCGACGGCCGGCGCCGCAGCCTTCTGCGCCTTGGCGCGCTCCAGCGCCGGCTGTCCGAAACCGACATAGAGGAAACGCCCGACGGCGGTGAGGATCACCACCACGGCGAGCAGCAGCCAGCGCTGCACCAGGATCAGTTCGTTGGAGATGTTCTGGTCGGTCCTCAGACCAATGAACAGCACGAACAGGCCGAGCGCGATGGCACCGGCGTAGAGCGCTTCGCGGAAAGCACGCTGGATGGGAGTGGCGACGACGTCGCGCTCCGGATTTACGGTGACCGCCATGAGCTCAGACCTTTTCGACTTCGGGCCGGCCCAGGATGCCGGACGGCAGGAAGATCAGCACGATCGCCAGGATCGAGAAGGCGGCGACGTCCTTGTAGTCGATGGAGAAATAGGCCGACCACATGCTCTCGATGAAGCCGATCAAGAGGCCGCCGAGCACGGCGCCCGGCAGCGAGCCGATGCCGCCGAGCACGGCCGCGGTGAAGGCCTTCACGCCCGGCACGAAGCCGTCCGAGAACACCACAACGCCGTAATACATCAGGAACAGCGTGCCGGCGACGGCAGCAAGGGCTGCGCCCATGATGAAGGTGATCGAAATGGTGCGGTCGACGTCGATGCCGAGCAGCGCGGCCATCTTGCGGTCCTGCTCGCAGGCGCGCTGCGCCCGGCCGAGCGCCGTCCTGTTGACCAGGTACCAGAACAGCGCCAGCAGCACGATGGTGACCAGCACGATGATGATCTGCTTCAGCGACACGCTGACGCCCGCGAACGTGTAGACCTGGCTCACCAGCGGCGGGATCGGCTTGTTGCGTGGGCCTTGCGTCACCTGGACGAAATTCGACAGCGCGATCGACATGCCGATCGCGGTGATCAGCGGCGCCAGCCGAAATGATCCGCGCAGCGGCCTGTAGGCCACCTTCTCGATCGTCCAATTGTAGAGACTGGTCAACAGCATCGCCACGATCATCATGATCAGGAGCGCGATGACGACCGGCACCGAATAGAACAGCGCGCCGAGAATGAGGAAGACGATGAGGGCGGTGAAGGCCCCGACCATGAAGATGTCGCCATGGGCGAAATTGATCATGCCGATGATGCCGTAGACCATCGTGTAGCCGATCGCGATCAGCCCATAGATCGATCCCAGCGTCAGCCCGTTGATAAGCTGCTGGACGAAGTATTGCATACTGCCGTGGCTCCCCTGGAATGTCGCCCGCTTCCGGGTCGCACTCCCTTTTCGTATTTCCCCTAGTCGTAAAGTTTCGAGCCCGGATTGCAACGTGATTTTTCAATCGCCTCGCGTGTTTTGGAAGCACGCCGTCCGATTGCCCGTTTTTCGCTATCCGACCCCTGGACTATCGCGGACCCTATCATTGGCATAACGCAATGTCTTTGACGATTCAGCCGCATGATGCGCGTAGTTTCGAAGAAAACGCCGTCAAGATTAGGTGATGAGAAGATTTCTTGCGCCGCCGATAGTCGTGCGTTTCGCGCTCCCGAGCTTTCCGCGGCGTTCGGGATTCTTCTGATATGACACTTATGTGACGGCGAGCCGGCGTGCCCCAGCGGCCCTGCTCGCCGTGGTGGTTCCGGGCGCGAAATTCAGTAGGCGGAGCCGCCTTCGCCACTCAGACTGTGCCGTTCAGTGCCGTTGAGCGGCGGATTGAAGACGCTGACCAGCACCATGTCGCCAGCGCCGTCGGCGCGCAGATAGTGATCGTCGTGCGCATCGAGCACGTAGATGGTTCCGGGCTCAATGCGATGGATGGCGCCGGACATGTCCTCGACTTCGCCGCTGCCGGAAATGCAATAGCAGGCTTCGAGATGCCGCCGGTATTGCAGGCGCGACTCGCTCCCTGCCCGCACCACGGTATGACAGACGGTGAATCCCATGCCGTCCCTCTGGGTCAGCAGCCGGTGGCTGGTGCCGTTGCCCCAGTCGACGAAGAAGTCAGTTTTTTCTACATCGGCCAATTGCCTGGTGAACATGGCATTCTCTCTCTATGAAAGGCGTGGAACGACGACGACGGCGGATTGACCTGGCTTCGCGCTGTTTTGGCTGTTATTTTCTGGATCAGCATTCGAAGCAGCCTTCAGAATGTCGCGACCCGAGGCGGGTTTCAAATGATCGAATTTCATTGGATGCATTAGAATAATTTACAGATGGACTATCTGCCGCTGAACGCCATCCGCGCTTTCGAGGCCGCCGCGCGCCATCTCAGCTTCTCGGCCGCCGGCGAGGAGCTGCATGTCACCCATCCAGCGATCAGCCATCAGATCAGGCGGCTGGAGGAATGGTTGGGCGTGCCCCTGTTCCACCGGGATGCCCGCAAGGTTCGCTTGACCGATGCCGGCCTCAGCCTGCAGGCCTCGGCGAACGCGGCGCTCTCCGACCTTGCGGCCGCTTGCCGGCGCATCCGCAGAAACGCGGCCGTCGCATCGCTGTCCGTGGGCTGCATTCCATCCATTGCCAGCCGATGGCTGGTGCCGCGCCTGCCGGACTTCACCGCGCGTCACCCCGAGATTGCGATCCGCGTCGCCTATGCAAAGGCCGAGGACCGACTCGAAGACGATGACAACGACATCCTGATCACGCTCGGCGCGGACCCGTCTCCCAAGGCCACCAGCCTCAAGCTCTTTTCCCGCATAAGCCGGCCCGCCTGCAGCCCGCATTATCTGGCGCGCAAGGGCCGGCTCGGGTCGCCGGCGGAGATTGCCGCGGCGGAGCTTTTGCATGACGAGACGCGTCACGGCTGGCGCGAATGGTTCTCGCAATCCGGCATGGCCGGGGCCGATGTCGGCAACGGGCCCGTCTTCGCCGATTTCAACATATTGGCGACGGCCGTCATCGCCGGCCACGGCGTCGCGCTTTGCCCGATCGAGGTTTTTCGCGAGGAACTGCGGCGCGGCGATCTCGTCGTCGTCTCCGACATCGCGACCGACAAGGACAAAGGCTACTACCTGACGATGTCGGCGCAACCCTCGGCCGCCGAAATCACCTTCGCCGACTGGTTCCGCGATCAGGTCTCGACGAACGGCGAGGAAGCCTGACGCCCTCGAGCAGCGACGGCGTCACGTGACGATGAACCCGTGCGCGAACGGATCGCGGTCGTCGATGAAGATGGTGTTCAACCCGGTCATCCGCGCCCAGCCGCCGATCGAAGGGACGATCGCCGGCTTGTCCGCGACGACGACTTCCTTTTCGACCCTGCCCTTGAACAGCGAGCCGATGATCGATTCGTGGACAAAGCTGTCGCCGACCTTGAGCTTGCCCTTGGCGTGCAGCTGCGCCATGCGCGCCGAGGTGCCGGTGCCGCAAGGCGAGCGGTCTATCGCCTTGTCGCCATAGAACACGGCATTGCGCGCATCGGCTTCCGGATTGGTTGGCTTGCCGGTCCACAGCATGTGCGACAGCCGGTTGATGCCGGGGCTTTCCGGATGCACGAAGGAGTACTTCTCGTTGAGCCGCTGCCGCACAACCGGGCTCCAGGCGATGAGGTCGCCGGCCGAATGGTCGGCCATGTCGCGATAGTTCGCCTGCGGCTCGACGATGGCGTAGAAATTGCCGCCATAGGCGACGTCGACGCTGATCTCGCCGAGGCCGGGGCATTCGACCGTCAGGCCTTCCGCGTAGAGGAAGGACGGCACGTTGGTGATGCGCACCTCCTCGACATACTCGCCGACCTGTTTGTACTCCGCGACGACCAGGCCGGCCGGCGTGTCCAACCGCAGCACGCCCGGTGTCTTCGGCGTCACCAGCCCATGCTCGATCGCCATTGTGACGGTGCCGATGGTGCCGTGGCCGCACATCGGCAGGCAACCCGAGGTCTCGATGAACAGGATGGCGATGTCGCAGTCCTCGCGCGTCGGCGGGTAGAGGATGGAGCCCGACATCACATCATGGCCGCGCGGCTCGAACATCAGCCCGGTGCGGATCCAGTCATATTCGGCGAGGAAATG
>NZ_RZOJ01000323.1:0-6829 GCF_003998845.1 Mesorhizobium sp. M4A.F.Ca.ET.022.05.2.1
CATCGACGGTCTGTCGGAATACACGATCTTCTTCCGGCTGGTGCTGCCGCTGGTGCGCCCGTCCATGGCGACGGTTGCCGTCTTCACCATGATCCCGATCTGGAACGACCTGTGGTTCCCGCTGATCCTCGCGCCGTCGGAGGAGACCAAGACGGTGACGCTCGGCGCCCAGCTCTTCCTCGGCCAGTTCGTCACCAACTGGAACGCGATCCTGGCGGCGCTGTCGTTGGCGATCGTGCCGGTGCTGATCCTCTACGTCATCTTCTCGCGGCAGCTGATCCGCGGCATCACCTCGGGAGCCGTGAAGTGAGTTCGCAAAAACCTCTTCGCGTTGTCGTCGCAGGGCTCGGCAATATGGGCCGCAGCCATGCGCTGGCCTATCACACCAATCCGGGCTTCGAGATCGCCGCGCTCGTCAACCGCTCCGACGTGCCGCTGCCGGAAGGGCTCTCGGGCTACGGCATCAGGCGTTCCTTCGAGAACGCGTTGCGTGAGGAGAAGCCTGATGTTGCCGCGATCGCCACCTATTCCGACAGTCATGCCGACTATGCGGTGCGGGCGTTCGAGGCCGGCTGCCATGTCTTTGTCGAAAAGCCGCTGGCAACCACGGTGGCCGACGCCAAACGCGTCGTCGCCGCCGCCAAGGCCAACGGCAGGAAGCTGGTGATCGGCTACATCCTGCGCCACCATCCGTCCTGGGTCAGGCTGATCGCCGAGGCGCGCAAGCTCGGCGGTCCTTACGTGTTCCGCATGAACCTCAACCAGCAATCGTCAGGCCACACCTGGGGCACGCACAAGCAGCTGATGCAGACGACGTCGCCGATCGTCGACTGCGGGGTGCACTATCTCGACGTCATGCTGCAGATCACCGATGCCAATCCGGTCGAGGTGCGCGGCATGGGGGTCAGGCTGACCGAGGAGGTCGCGCCTTCGATGTACAATTACGGCCACCTGCAGGTGCTGTTCGAGGACGGCTCGGTCGGCTGGTATGAGGCCGGCTGGGGTCCGATGATCTCGGAGACCGCCTTCTTCGTGAAGGACGTCATCTCGCCCAAGGGCTGCGTGTCGATCGTCATGAAGGAAGGCATCAAATCCGACGACATCGACACCCACACCAAGACCTCGACCATCCGCTTGCACAGCGCGGCGACCGGGGCGGACGGCAGATTCGCGAAACAGGACGAGTTGCTGTCCATGGAAGGCGAGCCCGGCCATCAGGAGCTCTGCGACCTCGAGCAGGCCTTCCTGCTCAAGGCCATCCGCGAGGACATCGACCTCACCCGGCATATGGACGACGCGGTCAAGTCGCTCGCCGTCTGCCTCGCCGCCGACGAAAGCGTGCGCAGCGGTAAGGTGGTGCGGTTGTGACAAGGGAACTATCGTCAGAGGTTGCACTCTACGGCGCCCCCCTTTGGCCTGCCGGCCATCTCCCCCTCAAGGGGGGAGATCGACTATCGCATCTACTTTCGCCAATCACCAACGTTGCAAGGCGGATGCCTTGGACGAAGCTGCCAATCTCCCCCCTTGAGGGGGAGATGTCCGGCAGGACAGAGGGGGGTGCCTTGGCGCCCACGCATAAATTTGGAGGTCTGCCGTGGGTTCGCTGAACATCGAGAATGTGAAAAAGGCTTTCGGGCCGGTCGAGGTGCTGAAAGGCATCGACCTAGAGGTCAATGACGGTGAGTTCGTCGTCTTCGTCGGCCCTTCCGGCTGCGGAAAGTCGACGCTGCTGAGGGTCATTGCTGGGCTTGAGGATTCGACCTCGGGCCGGGTTGTGATCGACGGCCAGGACGTCTCCGTCACGCCGCCCGCCAAGCGCGGCATCGCCATGGTGTTCCAGACCTATGCGCTCTATCCGCATCTGACGGTGAAGAACAATATGAGCCTCGGCCTCAAGCAGGCCGGCACTCCGGCGGCCGAGATCGACCGCCGCATCGGCATCGCCTCCGCGATGCTGTCGCTGGAGCCCTATCTTGAGCGGCGTCCGGCCGAACTTTCGGGCGGCCAGCGCCAGCGCGTCGCCATCGGCCGCGCCGTGGTGCGCGAGCCTAAGCTGTTCCTCTTCGACGAGCCGTTGTCGAACCTCGATGCAGCGCTTCGCGTCAACACCAGGCTGGAGATCGCGCAGCTGCATCGCCGCCTGAAAGCGACGATGATCTACGTCACCCACGATCAGGTCGAGGCGATGACGCTGGCCGACAAGATCGTCGTGCTCAACGCCGGCCGCATCGAGCAGATCGGCGGCCCGATGGAGCTCTACAATTCGCCGGCGAATGAATTCGTCGCCGGCTTCATCGGTTCGCCGAAGATGAACTTCATCGACGGCGCCAGGCTCGGCGAGACGGTGAAGACCGTCGGCGTACGGCCCGAGCACCTGACCGTCGACACGACATCAGGCGCCTGGAAGGGCACGGTGGTGCACGCCGAGCATCTCGGCGCCGACACCAACCTCTATCTCGACTGCGAGAAGGCCGGGCTGCTCACCGTGCGCATCTTCGGGGTCTACAACGCCGAGCCCGGCTCGACGCTCTATGCGACGCCGGATCCGGCGAAGACGTATCGGTTTGGAGCGGATGGGAAGGTGCTGAAGTAGGCGCGACCTCGCCTTCTCCCCTTGTGGGAGAAGGTGGATCGGCGCGTAGCGCCGAGACGGATGAGGGGTGTTCCAGCGGAGTGCGCCCTCTAGGATTGAAGGCATCCCGGGCGCTTGGCAGCGCTCCAACACCCCTCATCCGGCCGCTTTGCGGCCACCTTCTCCCGCAAGGGGAGAAGGCAAGGTCGCGCTTTACGCGTCCGCCTTGAAGGTCTGCTTCTGCTGGCCCAGCCCTTCGATGCCGAGCTCGACCACGTCGCCGGCCTTCAGGAACACCGGCGGCTTCATGCCGAGGCCGACGCCGGGCGGCGTGCCGGTGGAGATGATGTCGCCCGGATGCAGCGACATGAACTGGCTGAGATAGGAGACCAGATAGGCGACGCCGTAGACCATGGTCTTGGTCGAGCCGTTCTGCATCGTCTTGCCGTTGACGGTTAGCCACATCTTGATGTTCTGCGGGTCGGCCACCTCGTCCTTGGTGACCAGCCAGGGGCCGATCGGGCCGAACGTGTCGCAGCTCTTGCCCTTGGTCCACTGGCCCTGGCGCTCGGCCTGGAAGGCGCGCTCTGACACGTCGTGCGAGACGCAGTAGCCGGCAACATAATCCAGAGCCTCGGCTTCCGAGACATATTTCGCGGTCTTGCCGATGACGACGCCGAGCTCGACCTCCCAGTCGGTCTTGACTGAGCCGCGCGGGATCAGCACATCGTCGTCTGGCCCGACAATCGCCGAGCTCGCCTTCATGAAGATGATCGGCTCCGGCGGCACTGTGGCGCCGGTCTCGGCGGCATGATCGGAATAGTTGAGGCCGATGCAGATGAACTTGCCGGTGCCGGCAACGCAGGCGCCTATGCGCGGCTTGCCGGAAACCGCCGGCAGCGATTTCGCATCGAGCTTCGACAGCTTATCCAGCGATTCCGGATGAAGCGCCGTGCCGCCAATGTCGGCGACATGGGCCGAGAGGTCGCGGATCGTCCCATCCGCATCGAGCAGGCCGGGACGTTCGCTCCCCACCTCGCCATAGCGCAGCAGTTTCATCTGGATTTTTCTCCTACTTGCGGCCCGTGGCCGTTTGCAAACTCTCCGCCGAGGCGACGGCTCCCTTGCGGAAACCGGGCGGACCGTACCCATCGCGCCGGTCCCGGGCAAGCACGGACGCCGCTTCTGGCAGCCGGCGCGCGGGATTTTCAGAGTTCTCGATCCGGACCGCTCCGAACGTTCCGGGCCGAGGTCAGATCGACCAGCCGCCGTCGATATTGTAGGCCTGCCCTGACGTATAGGTGGCGCCGGCCAGGTAGACGGCGAGATCGGCGATTTCTTCCGGCGTGCCGAGGCGTCCCATCGGCTGGCGGGCGATGAAGGCGGCGCGGGCCGCTTCGTAATCCCCCTGCGCATGCATGCGGTCCTGCAGCGATGGGCTCTCGACCGTGCCCGGGCAGATGGCATTGCAGCGAATGCCCTTGGCGACATAGTCGGCAGCGATCGCCTTAGTCAGGCCGATGACGGCGGCCTTGGTGACACCATAGGCGAAACGGTTGGGCACGCCCTTGCCGGCGCCGGCGACCGAAGACATGTTGATGATCGATCCGTCGCCGCGCTCCAGCATGCCCGGCAGCACGGCGCGGATGGTGCGGATCATCGCGCGCACATTGAGGTTGAAGGCGAAGTCGAGGTCGGCGTCCTTCATCTCGAGGATCGAGCCCGCATGGACGAAGCCGGCGCAGTTGAACAGCACGTCGACCGGGCCGATCTCGGCGATCGCGGCGTTGACCGCCGCGTCGTCGAGCACGTCCAGTTTGCGGGTCTTGATGCCTGACGTCCTGGCGAGTTCGGCGAGCAGCGCCTCGTTGATGTCGGTGGCATGGACCATGGCGCCGGCCTTGGCGAAAGCCAGTGCGCTCGCCCGGCCGATGCCTTGCGCCGCCGCGGTGACAACAACCACCTTGCCTGCCAGATCCGCCATTCTTTCTCTCCAGGTTCTCGCGAGCGTTTTAGCGGCAGCCAGGCGGGACGCAATGTGCCAGGCGGACACTATGGTCCCGCCTGAGCCGCTGTCTGCTGGAGGCCAATTGTTTTTTCTCGGTAAAGAACATTTCCGAACCCGTCAAGCCCGAAGGCTGCGACAAACGCCGCACCGGTCAGGTGTCAATCGCCGTAGGGCACCCAGACGTTCTTGACCTCGATGGCACGGCGCAGGAACGCCTCGCCGGCGGCGTCGTCCGATGCCCAGTCGAGGCCGCGGCCATTGCCGCTCCAGACGCGCTTGAGGTTGCCGATGGAGTCGGCCTCCGCCTTGGCGCAGGTCTCGGCATCGGCGAACACCCACAGCCCATCGACATCGTCATGCTTGGCCAGCACGCCGGCGAGCTCGGCGCCGCGGCCGGTGACGATGTTGATGGCGCCAGCCGGAATGTCGGAATATTCGATCACCTGATAAAGATCGGTGGCCAGCAGCGGATAGCGCTCCGAGGGCACGGCCACCACGGTGTTGCCCATGGCGAGCGCCGGCGCCACCAGCGAGATGAAGCCGAGCAGCGGCTGATTGTCGGGCGCCACGACGCCGACGACGCCGACCGGCTCGTGCAGGGCAAGCGTGACGGCGCGCGCCGGCGGCTGGTGCACGCGGCCCTCGAACTTGTCGGTCAGGCCGGCATAGAGGAACAATCGTTCGATCGACTGCTCGACCTCCTCGCGCGCGGCCTTCGCCGTCACGCCGGTCAGCTGGACCAGACGGGCGGCGAACTCGTCGGCGCGGCCGGACAGGTTTTCAGCCAGATAGTAAAGCACCTGGCTGCGATTGAATGCGGTCGCCTCCGGCCACGCCTTGCATGCGCGGGCAGCGGAAACCGCATCCCGGATGTCCTTGCGGTTGCCGAGACCCACTTCGCCGGCAAGCCTGCCCTTGGAGGTTGCGATGGCGAGCGAATAGTTGCCGTCCGGCCGGACCTGCTTGCCGCCGATGAACAGCTTTGCCGTGCGGTCGATGACGGTGCCATCGGCCTGTTCAACAGGCTGAGCTGAAGCGGCAGCCGCTGCCTTGATGACCGGGCCGAGCGGCAGCTTCGCCGCCAGATATTCATACATGCCCTCGCGTCCGCCCTCGCGGCTAAAACCGCTTTCGCGGTAGCCGCCGAAGCCACAGGCGGCGTCGAACATGTTGGTGCCGTTGACCCAGACGACGCCGGCCTTCAGCTGTGGCGCGACATGCAGCGCAAGGTTGATGTTCTCGCTCCAGACCGAAGCGGCAAGCCCATAGCGTGTGTTGTTGGCGAGATCGATCGCTTCCTCGGTGTTGCGGAAGCTCATGACTGCCAGCACCGGGCCGAAGACTTCTTCCTGGGCAAGTATATTAGCCGGCGAAACACCGGTGGCGAGCGTAGGCAGGTGGTAGTAGCCGGAAGACGGCAAGGCCGCGTCCGGCTGCCAGCAGATGGCGCCCTGTTTTGCTCCTTCGGCGACCAGCCCCTTGACCCGGTCGAGCTGGCTGCGGTCGACCAGCGGCCCGATATCGGTGTTCTTGTCGAGTGGGCTGCCGAGACGCAGCCGGCTCATCCTCACCTTGACCTTGGCGATGAAGGCATCGGCGACGCCTTCCTGCACCAGCAGGCGCGAGCCGGCGCAGCAGACCTGACCCTGGTTGAACCAGATGCCGTCGACCAGGCCCTCGACGGCGCTGTCGAGATCGGCGTCCTCGAACACGAGGAAGGCCGACTTGCCGCCGAGCTCCAGCGACAGTTTCTTGCCCGATCCGGCGGTCGCCTTGCGGATGATCTTGCCGACCTCGGAGGAGCCGGTGAAGGCGATCTTCTGGATGCCGGGATGGTTGACGATCGCCGCACCCGCTTCCGGCCCGCCCTGGACGATGTTGACGACGCCCTTGGGAACTCCAGCACGCTCGCAGATCTCCGCGAACAGGACAGCGGTCAGCGGCGTGAACTCTGCCGGCTTCAACACCACCGTGCAGCCGGCGGCGAGCGCCGGGGCGATCTTCCAGGCCAGCATCAGCAGCGGGAAATTCCAGGGAATGATCTGGCCGACGACGCCAACACCCTTGTGATCGGGAAAATCCCTGTCCAGCGCCTGCGCCCAGCCGGCATGGTGGATGAAATGGCGGATGGCCAGCGGCACGTCGATGTCGCGGCTCTCGCGGATCGGCTTACCGTTGTCGATTGATTCCAGCACCGCGAACAGGCGCTGGTGGCGCTGCATGGCGCGGCCGATGGCGTAGAGCACCTT
>NZ_RZOJ01000324.1:0-6815 GCF_003998845.1 Mesorhizobium sp. M4A.F.Ca.ET.022.05.2.1
GGATCGACAAGGTCGAGGGCGAGGAGACCGCCGGAGACCCGAGATGACCAACTTGGCGGATGCCGCTCCACTTCCCTCACTCCTGCGCGAGACACGTCGCTTCGCGCTCTTCGTGCTGCTTGCCCTGATGGTCATCGGCTTCTGGCATGTGCAGCCCGCCTTCATCCGCTCGGCCAATCTGTTCTCGATCCTGCAGGCGGTTTCGGTGGTCGCCATCCTCGGCGTTGGCGTGTCGATCACCATGGCGGCGGATGGATTCGATCTTTCGGTCGGTAGCGTCGCCGCCTCCTCGGTGATGGCGGCGAGCTATGCCATGGTCGTCTGGCAGATGGACGCCGCCGGGACGATCGCGCTGGTGCTGCTGATGGGCGCCTTGATCGGCCTGGCCAACGGACTGCTGATTGTGCGCGTCGGCGTCCCGGATCTTCTCGCCACGCTCGCGACCATGTTCCTGCTCGCTGGCCTGCAGCTGATCCCGACTGGCGGCCGCTCGATCACCGCCGGCATGCTGCTTCCCGACGGCTCGACGGTGCCCGGCGCCTACGATCCGGCTTTCCTGATTCTCGGGCGCTCGCGGCTCTTCGACCTGGTTCCGATGTCGGTCGTGGTGATGGCGGTCGTCGCGTTCCTTGCCTGGTTCTTGATGGAGCGCACGCGCTGGGGCCGCGTCTTTTACGCCATCGGCGGCAACGAGACGGCCGCGCATCTTTCCGGCGCGCCGACCAAGGCCTACCGCCTCTCGGCCTATGTCATTTCGGGCGCGCTGGCATCGCTCGGCGGGCTCATCGTCGCCTCGCGCGTCGGCCGCGGCGACGTCTCGGCCGGCAACTCGCTGCTGCTCGACGCCGTCGCCGCCTCGCTGATCGGCTATGCCGTGCTCGACAAGCGCCGCCCGCATGTGATCGGCACCGTCGTCGGCGCCATCTTCGTCGGCGTGCTGCTCAACGGCCTCACCATGCTGAATGCCCCCTATTACACGCAGGACTTCGTCAAGGGTGTCGTGCTGGTCGGCGCGCTGGCGGCGACCTTCGGCCTCGGAAAGAAGCGTTGAGAGCCATTCCAGGAAAAGTGTGTTGCGGTTTTCCGTCCGCAATTGCGGCGGCATATCTTCTCACTTTGGCCTCGACGGGGTTAGACTGCAAAAAAGTCTCTGACCCTGTCGGCTAGGCCCGCGCTCCGCCGTCCTTGATGGTAGGTATGCAACGGGAGGAGAAAATGCCGGAAAAAGTCCTGGTCCTCATCGGCACGAAAAAAGGCGCCTTCATCGCCGAGAGCAATGGCAAGCGCGGGTCGTGGAAGCTGCGCGGTCCGTTTTGCGAGCACTGGCCTATGAACCATGTCGTCGGCGACCCCGAGACCGGCGCGATCTACGGCGCCGGCGGCAACGAGTGGTTCGGTCCGGCGGTCTGGAAGTCGGACGACCTTGGCGAGACCTGGACGCATTCCAGCGAGGGCTTGGCCTACGAGGCTGGCGAGGAACCGATCAAAGCGGTATGGAGCCTCGCCAGGCGCAACGGCAGCCTCTATGCCGGCGTGCAGCCGGCCGGCCTGTTTCGCTCCGACGACGACGGCGCCACCTGGAGCCACATCGAGGGCCTGCAGCGTCACCCAAGCCGCAAGGACTGGACCCCGGGAGGCGCCGGCCTCATCCTTCATTCCATCGTCACGCACCCCAGGGACAAGGAGCAGATCTGGGTGGGCATCTCGTCCGCGGGCGTGTTCTACACCTGGGACGGCGGCCAGACGTGGGAGCCGCGCAACCGCGGCACCCGCGCCGACTTCCTCCCCGAAGGACAAAACTATCCAGAGTTCGGCCAGTGCGTGCACTGCCTGGTGATGGCGCCCGGCAAGCCCGATCGGCTCTACCAGCAGAACCATTGCGGCATGTACCGCTCCGACGACGGCGGCAAGAACTGGCAGAGCATCGAGAAGGGCCTTCCCTCGACCTTCGGATTTCCTGCGGCCACGCATCCGCGCGACGCCGACACGCTCTTCCTTCTGCCGCTCAATGGCGACAGTGCCGGCCGCTATGTGCCGGACGCGAAGGCGGCGGTCTGGAAGACTGAGGATGCGGGCGCCACCTGGATGGACGAGCGCAAGGGCCTGCCGCAGGAGAACTGCTACGCAGGCGTGTTGCGGCAAGCTATGGCGACCGACAGCCTCGAGCCGGCCGGCGTCTATTTCGGCACCAGCGGCGGCTCGCTTTTCGCCAGTGCCAACGAAGGCGAAAACTGGTCGGAGATCGCTCAGCATCTGCCCGCGATCCTGTCCGTCGAGGCGATGGTGGTGGGCTAGTAACGCAAATGTCGAACGCCACCGCCGACAGTGTGCCCCTTGTCGTCGCGCGGCTCCCGGGCGTGCTCATCGACCTGTTTCCTGGCGCGCCGCGCCGGGTCGAACTGCCGGCCTCGACCACGAAGGAAATGATCGACGGGCTGGACGCGCGCTGGCCCGGCATGCGCGACCGAATCTGCGATTCCCGCCCAGCGATCCGCCGCCATATGAACGTCTTCGTCGATGGCGAGAGAGCGACCCTTGAAACCAGGCTCGCGCCCGGCACCGAGGTTTTTATCCTGACGGCAATCAGCGGCGGTTAGGTTAGAGCAATTCCAGGAAAAGTGTGAAACGGTTTTCCGTCCGGAATTGCGTCAAACAAAGAGATAGAGCGGTTCACTGGTTCCGTGAAACAGTGAACCGCTCAGGCGAATAAAGGGGAGCCAAGCTTTCAGGCAATTTCTTTTCTCCCCCGAGGCGAGGGAGAAGAGATCAGTTGGATGGGATCCAGCTGGCGGCGGCCGCGTCGCTCTGGCCAAAGGCCGGAAGCTTGGCGTCGAGGTCCTCGACCGTCTTGATGCCGTTCTTGCGCAGTTCTTCCTGGGTCAGCAGCACCGGCTTGACGACGATGTTGTGGCCCGGATCCTCGCCGGCGATCAGCTTGGCCGCGGCCCGCACCGAAACCGCGCCGACGACGGCCGGATTGGTGGCTGCCGTGGCCATCCACGGGCTTCCTTCCGCAGTGATCTCGGTGATATCGGCGGTGGACACGTCGGCCGAATAGATCTTCACCTTGCTCGAAATGCCGAGTTCGTCGGTGGCGAGCTTCACCCCGCGCGCGAACTCGTCATAGGGGGCGAAGACAACGCTGATATCGGGATTGGCCTGGAACGCCGCCTTGGTCTGATCGGCGGTCGACACCGCGGTCGTGTCGTTGACCGTGCCCCAGCGCGCCTTCTCGACGATGCCGGGATTGGCCTTCTTGACCTCGTCCCAGATTTCGTTGCGACGATCGAGCGGCGCGAAACCCGCGACATAGACATAGCCCGCCTGGAACGATGCGCCATTGTCCTTGAGCGCCTGGCCGAGCGCTGCCTTGGCGAGTTCGTGGTCGGATTGTTCGACCTGCGGGATCTTCGGATTGTCGAGATTGACGTCGAAGGCGACGACCTTGATGCCGGCATCGAGCGCCTTCTGTGCAACGTCCTTCAGCGCTTCGGGCTGGCCGTGGTCGATGATGATGGCCTGGACGCCGAGATTGATCGCCTGCTCGATCTGGTCGCGTTGCGCGGCCGCATCCTGCCGGCCGGAAAAGATCTGCAGGGCGATGTCGAGCGCTTTCGCCTGTTTCGTCGCACCGGCCTGATAGGCCTGGAAGAAATCGCCGGCCGAGATGAAGGTGACGAGCGCCACCTTCACGCCGCCCTTGTCGAAGGGCGCTGGAGCACCGGCGACCCCGGCGGCGTGTGCCGCCCCAACCGGTACGGCGCAGGCAAGCAGGCCGGCAGTAAATAATCCGAGAATAGAAGTCTTCATGAGAATTTCCCCAGGAGTAACGCCGACAAGGCACGTCTCCGGACCGCGGGATCGCCGCCGTCGCGCCTCGAGAGCGAATTCGCGAAAGGTACAGCGGCGGCGGAACCGCCCGGAACGCAGATTATTCTCTTTCGAAGCGCGTCGTTGGCAAATGTTGCTGCCGCCGTGGAGACCAGATGCGCGCCGCGTTGCAGGAGGGCCTAGACGAAGAGACCTGCGGACAGGGGCAGTACGCAATGACCGGTTCAGGTCGCCACGCCAGCTTGCTGCAACGTTCCGGCACGAACGCGCTTCGGTTAACGGGATCACGCAGTCGCCTGTCGAGAGGCCGCGAATCGCTGCATGCGCGAATCAAAAAAGAAGCCGTCCAAGGTCCCCCCTTGAACGGCCGGTCGAGCCCCTGCTCCCCTGAAACTCTTGACTGAAGTGCTGCCGATCGTCGCGAAACGACCGCTTCTGGAGTGGTTTTGGTGTGCCACAGGCGGGGCTCGGCCACAACGTAAACGACTTGTTAACCTTAACGTCCCCGACCCGTGAACAAGTGTTAACGATGCTGGCACGCATCCTGCTCCGCAACGCATGTAGGTCATCGGAGGGCGCCCTGTCTGTTCGCCGATGGGACATGAAAAGACAGTTTGCGCGAAAGAGCACACAATGAACCAGAACGGATCGATCACGCTGTTCCAATATTGGAACCAGCTGCGTGATGGGCGCCCCGCCCCGAAGCGTTCGGAAGTGGAGCCCGCCGACATCAAGTCGCTTTTGGCCGACACATTCATCCTGGAAAGGGATACGCGCGGCGAGGCCGTGTTCCGGCTGGCCGGCACCAGGCTTTGCGCCTCCTATGGTCGCGAACTGAAGGGGTTCTCCTTCCCCTCGCTGTGGCGCGAGAAGGACCAGCGGCTTGTCTCGCGGCTGGTCCACGGCGTTTTCGAGCAGAAATCCGTGGTGCTGATCACCTATGAGGGCTTCAGTGGAAACGGCCGATCCAACAAGTTCGAACTGCTTGCCCTGCCGCTCGACGGCGGCGTCGAGAATCCGCGCTGCCTGGGTGTCATCAGCGCCGCCGAAAGACCATTCTGGCTGGGTGCCGACCCGCTCACCGACGCGCTGATCGATTCGATCCGCGTCGTCGATCCGGACAAGGAGCCGATATTCCTGAAGAACCGGCCCGCCATCAATGTTCCCTCGCTTGTGCCATCAGAATTCGATCCGCCAGAAACGTTTCCGGCGCTCGGCCGCGCGCGCCGCATCCGCCATCTGGTCGTGTTCGAGGGCGGGCGCGGCGAGTAGCGACCTCCAGCATTCGGATCGGCTGCGAAGGGGGTCCACTTTTCCCCTTTGTTAACCTCCATTGTTTAGTTTTCCCGGTGAAATTCCTCGCATTGACGCGGGGAATGCCAACGGGGTGTAGGCAGTCATGAGGTCAACGGCGGTCGACTTTGCGCCGTCCCGCGCCGAAAGGCGTAATTTTCAGCGCGTCCGCGTCAAGATCTACGGGCGCTTCATGCTGGAGGACCGCACCGAGCACCCGTGCCAGGTGATCGACATGTCGCCGGGCAACGTCGCGCTTCGAACCGAGCGCGTCGGCATGCCGGGCGAGAAGGTCATCGCCTATATCGATCACATCGGCCGCGTCGAGGGTGTGGTGACCCGCACCTCGCAGGACGGTTTCGCCATGACCGTCATCGCCTCGGACCGCAAGAAGGACAAGCTTGCCGCGCAGCTGACCTGGCTTGCCAACAAGCACGAGCTCGACCTGCCGGAAGACCGCCGCCACGAACGCGTCGCGCCGCGCAATCCGATGAGCGTGCTCCAGCTCACCGACGGGCGCCAGTACCAGTGTCGCATCATCGACCTGTCGCTCTCGGGCGCCGCGGTCGAGATCGACGTCAAGCCGGCGATCGGCGTGCAGATCATGCTGGGCACGATGCGCGGCCAGGTGGTGCGTCATTTCGAGGATGGTGTCGCTGTCGAATTCGCCGTCATCCAGCGGCCGGAAACCCTGGATTCCGAGTTCAACACGCCGCGCGCCTGACCAACGGGCCCGCGAGACCAGCAGCTGAACCGGCCCATCGCGGCCGGTTGTTTTTTCGCACCCCCACACGACCGGAATTGCCCTTGCGCATGACACGGTCGGCTCGTCAGATCCTGGCCGACGAAGGGCCGTAAGAATTTTAGTTCAAACTAATTCAAATTTTATGCTTATTCTCTTGGCGTTTTACTCAATGTCTACTTCGGGTTTTTGCGTCAAATAAATCCGGCCATGAGATGGTCTCCTCAAACGGGGAGACTAAAACAATGAAGAAGACGAGGGGCAAGCTGTTGCTCATGGCAATGGCGATGCAGCTTTCCGCTTGGGCAACGGCATATGCGGGACCGGCTTTCATGCACACGGGCGGTCGCACTACCCAGCCGGTCGGCCACTACGAATTCTGCCAGAAGCTTCCGCAGGAATGCAAAGAACGGACGCCGAAGCAGGCGCCGATCGAACTGACCCGCAAGCTGTGGGCGGCCATCGTCAACATCAACAATTCCGTCAACACCAGGATCACGCCGCGCACCGACATGGAGATGTGGGGCAAGGAAGAGGTCTGGTCCTACCCCGACAACGGGTTTGGCGACTGCGAGGACTACGCGCTGGAAAAGCGCCGCGCGCTGATGAACATCGGCGTGCCGGCCGGCGACCTGCTGATGACGGTGGCGCGGCAGCCGAACGGCGACGGCCATGCGGTGCTCACCGTGCGCACCAGCCTTGGCGAGTTCATCCTCGACAATCTTCAACCCAAGGTGCTGGCCTGGACCGACACCGACTACACCTACCTCAAGCGCCAGTCGACGGAGAATTCGGGCGTTTGGGTGACGATCAATGACGGCCGCGAGGACGCGGTCGCCAGCGTCCGCTAGGCCGCCGAAGCATGCCGCCCGAAAGCAGCGCAGCGATTTTGGGGCAGCGGCATGCTCAAAGAGATTAAGCGCGTAGCATCCACGCCGCGCGCTTAGGG
>NZ_RZOJ01000325.1:0-6769 GCF_003998845.1 Mesorhizobium sp. M4A.F.Ca.ET.022.05.2.1
AGTCGAGCTTGTCCGAGATCGCTTCGGCGCTCCATTCCGTCTCGGCTTCGAACCAATCGCCGTCGGCGGCGGACTCCGGCGCGGCATCGCTCTTCTGCGCCTGGTCGCTAGCCGCGTCGTCCTGCGGCTCGGCGCGCTCCAGCAGCGGGTTGCGCTCGATCTCGTCTTCGATGAAGCGTTCAAGCTCGACATGGGTGAGTTGCAGCAGCCGGATCGACTGCATCAGTTGCGGCGTCATCACCAGCGACTGGGACTGCCGTAGCTGTAGTTTCGCCGCCAGCGCCATGGTTGGTTATCAAACGCCTCGTCTACGCACAGGACCTGCCGGAACAGATTTTCCGACCGAACCAACAAAGTGGCCCAGCTTTTGCTTGTCAAGCGAAACGGTAGCAAAACTCGCTTACCGGAGCGTTATCTCAGGCAAAAATCGGACAGGAATCCCGAAATCACCGAAAAATTGCGCCGAACCCTGGATTTCTTGTTTAGAGGGTAAAACCCTCGCCGAGATAGAGGCGCCGCACATCAGCATTGGCGACAATCTCGTCGGCGCGGCCATGCGTGAGCACCTGGCCGGCGTGGATAATATAGGCGCGGTCGATGAGGCCTAGCGTCTCGCGCACATTGTGATCGGTGATCAGCACGCCGATGCCGCGCGCCGTGAGATGCCGCACCAATTGCTGGATGTCGGCCACCGCGATCGGATCGATGCCGGCGAAAGGCTCGTCGAGCAGCATGTAGGCCGGGCGCGTGGCGAGCGCGCGCGCGATCTCCAGGCGCCGCCTTTCGCCGCCGGACAGCGACAGCGAGGGCGCCTTGCGCAGATGGCTGATGTGGAATTCCTCGAGCAGTTCATCGAGGCTGCGCTCGCGCGCCTTGCGGCTCTTTTCGACCACTTCGAGCACGGCGCGGATGTTCTGCTCGACGCTGAGACCGCGAAAGATCGAGGCCTCCTGCGGCAGGTAGCCGATGCCGAGCCGGGCGCGGCGGTACATCGGCATCGAGGTGACATCGAAGCCATCGATCTCGATCGTGCCTTCGTCCACCGGCACCAGTCCGGTGACCATATAGAAACAGGTCGTCTTGCCGGCGCCGTTGGGGCCGAGCAGTCCGACCGCCTCGCCGGCGCGCACGCCAAGCGTCACGCCGCTGACGACCTTGCGGCCCTTGTAGCTCTTGGTCAGGCCCTTGGCGATCAAGGTGCCCTTGAACTTCGCGGAATCGACGGAAACCGTCGCCGGCGCCGCTGGTTTGCCGGCGGCCCGCCCCGGAAGGCGAGCCAGCAGCGACGATACGCCGGCCATTATTGCTTCGGCGCTCCAGACTTAGGCGGCGGCGTCATCGACATGATGACGCGCCCGCCACAGCCGTCGACCTGGGCGAGGCCGCTCTTCATCTGAACGGTGAGCTTGCAGCCCTTGAGCACATTGGGGCCCTGCGACAGCACCACTTCCTTGCCGGAAAGCACGAGCACCTGCGTCTTCATGTCGAAAGTGCCGTTGTCGCCGGTGGCGATCTGGTCGTTCGATTTGATGTAGACCTTGTTGTCGACAACCAGGTGATCGATGTTGGCCGAGCCGGTCATCGCCGATGCGCCGGCGGCCGCGCCCTTGGCGGCATTGGGATCCTTTACATAGTAGACCGTCATCTTGCCGGCCTTGAGCGTGGTCGGGCCTTGCGTCACGGTGACGTTGCCGCTGAACACGGCGACGCTGTCCGCCTGGCGGACCTCCAGCTTGTCGCTCTCGATCTGGATCGGCTGGTCGCCGGAAAGTTTGAGGCCTGAGACCTGGCTGCTCGCGCCGGACTGGGCGAGCGACGGCGCCACGCCAAGCAACAACAGCACCGAGGCCGCGCCCAAAAGCCCTGCCAAACTACTGCGACGCATTCGATTCTCCGCTCTGTTGCTCTGCCGCCCTCAAGCTGGCGGGATCGATGTTGACGCGCACCTTGTTCTCGAAAACCAGAACCTTGCCGTTGTCCTGGACCGCCATCGAATCCGCCGTGATCCGCGAGCCGCCACGGCTGACATCGACCGGATCATCCGTCTTCATAGTGCCTTTGCCCATGTCGAGGAAGACTGATTTGAGCTTGGCTTCGATGCCGTCGGTCGTCGTCACCATTATGTCGCTGGTCAGGCTCATTGTGTTGCCGTCGCGGTCGTAGACGCCGCGCGTGGCGTTGACGGTCGCCACATTGTCGGACGTCAACGGCAATTTGGCATTGATCCCTTCCAGATCGATGATGCCTTGCTTGCCGACGTCCTGAATGGCGCGCAGCGCCGTCAGCGAATAGGGCAGCTTCTGCTTGGTGAAACCGTTGAGCTTGGGGTTGGCCATCACCAGCTTGCCGTCGGCAAAGGCGCTGCCTTCGGCCTGCACCGAAATCGACACCGGGGCCGCAAGATAGGAGTAGACGGGAAAGGCAATGGCGATGACGGCCGCAAGCAGCGGCACCGCGAATTTGAGCACGCGCACGCGGCGCGAATGCCGCTGCGCGAGGTCGAACGCATCACCCCGCGTACCGGCTGGCGCTGCTGGCGCCAAAGCCGTCTCGGCATTGGTCGTTTCGTTCGATCGCGCTAGCATGACTAAATTCTAATAAACCCTTGCCCCGCCAAATCACCGCCTATAGGTGGGATGCCGGCCCCCGTAAGCAAGCACAAGCGGAGGAAAACCGCAAAAATGTGACAGCTGCCGTTGTACAAACGGAAGTGAAGTCGACACAATCTACGCACTTCATAGCAGATACGGACGGGCAGCGTTAAAATTTCATGAAACGCCGGCCCGCATCGCGCAGGCGCTTTGACGCAACCCCACCAGGAAACGGTAGCGGGGCGCCGATGCTTGCTTTAAAAACATCTCTTCCCACCGACCGAGAGGCTGACCATGGCAATGAGAGCCGACGACCTGATCGACCGCCGCCGCTTGCGCCGCAAATTGACGTTCTGGCGTGTTGCTGCGCTCGCCGTCGCGGCCGTCGCGTTGATCGCCCTGTCGAGCTGGGTCTATCGCGACGACTTCACCGGCCAGGCTGTCGACCACATTGCCAAGGTCAGGATCGAAGGCACCATCACCGAAGACGAGGAGTTGATCAAGCGGCTGGAAACCATCCGTGAGTCCTCGAAGGTGAAGGGCGTCATCCTGTCGATCGATTCGCCCGGCGGCACGACGGTCGGCGGTGAATCGATCTTCGAGGAGGTGCGCAAGCTCGCCGCCGATAAGCCGGTCGTGGCGGAAGTCGGCACGCTCGCCGCGTCCGCCGGCTATATGATCGCCAGCGCCGCCGATCATATCGTCGCGCGCAAATCCTCGATCGTCGGCTCGATCGGCGTGCTGATCCAGTATCCGGACGTCAGCGGGCTGATGGACAAGCTCGGCATCAAGCTCGAGGAGGTGAAATCCTCGCCGCTGAAGGCCTCGCCCTCGCCCTTCAAGCCGACCAATGAGGACGAGCGCGCCATGGTCCGCAAGCTCATCCTCGACAGCTATGACTGGTTCGTCGGCATCGTCGCCGAACGCCGCAAGATGACCCGCGAGCAAGCGCTGGCGCTTGCCGACGGCTCGATTTTCACCGGCCGCCAGGCCCTCGCCAACCATCTGATCGACGCTGTCGGCGGCGAGACCGAGGCGATCGACTGGCTGTCGACAAAGGGCGTCGACGCCAAGCTCAAGGTGGTGGAATGGAAGGACACCGAGAGGCGCGGCGGCTTCCTGTTCTCCAAGACGATGGCGAAAACCGTCGCCAGCGCGCTCGGCCTGCCCGACGCCGGCGGCGACGTCATTCACGAAATTGGAGCCGACCGCTTGTTTCTTGACGGTCTCGTTTCGGTCTGGCACCCTTGACGCGCCGCTCGAGGCGAGCGAAAAAGCAAATAAAATCATCTGCATAATTTGACCGAAGTGCTTTCCGGGGAGCCGTTCTCATGATCAAATCCGAGCTTGTGCAAATCATTGCCACGCGCAATCCGCATCTTTTCCTGCGCGACGTCGAAAACATCGTCGGCGCGATCTTCGACGAGATCACCGACGCGCTTGCCGAGGGTAACCGGGTCGAACTCCGCGGTTTCGGCGCCTTCTCGGTGAAAAACCGTCCCGCTCGCACCGGCCGCAACCCGCGCACCGGCGAATCCGTCGAGGTCGAGGAGAAGTGGGTGCCGTTCTTCAAGACCGGCAAGGAATTGCGCGAAAGGCTGAACGGAGGCAAATAGGCGCGAGTTCACGCGCCGGCCCTCCGCCAGGCCTGCTTTCGACAGGAAAACAAATGTTCAACCGCTTCATGCTCGTCGTTGTCTTCGTGCCGCTGGCCGTCGTCCTGATCGCGCTCGCCGTCGCCAACCGCGAGCCGATCGCCTTCACGCTCGACCCGTTCAATCCCGGCAATCCCGCGCTGACGCTGAAGCTCCCGCTTTTCGTCTTCCTGTTCCTGGCTCTCGCCATCGGCATGATCGTCGGCAGCATGGCGACCTGGGTGAAGCAGGGCCGCTACCGCAAGCTGGCGCGCCAGCGCGGCGTCGAGGCCGAGAACCTGCGCCAGGCGGTCAGCCGCGCGCCTCAGGCGGCTCAGGCGCCGCAGGGCCCGGCCCTGCCGAAGCCGACCGCCTGAAGCCTTTGGGCGCAGCAGATGCCGTAAGAATTGCGGCTTCGCGGGCGCCTTCACTCCACGGAGTCTTCCATGCTGACCATTTCGGCCGCCGAGGTCGACCAGGCGCTGACCTTTCCCGGGCTGGTCGAGACGCTGCGCACCGCCTTCCGCGACGGCGCCGTGCAGCCGGTCCGTCACCATCACACGGTCGACCGTCCTGATGGCGCCGCCTCGACGCTGCTGTTGATGCCTGCCTGGACCGATTTCAACGCCCCCGGCGCCTCGGCGGGCGGCCATATCGGTGTCAAAATCGTCACCGTCTCGCCCGACAACAACGCCATCGGCAAACCCGCCGTGATGGGCCTTTACCTGCTGCTCGACGGCACGACCGGCGAACCGGAAGCGCTGATCGACGGCCAGCGACTGACGCAATGGCGCACCGCGTGCGCCTCGGCGCTTGCCGCCTCCTACCTCGCCCGCAAGGATGCCTCGCGCCTGTTGGTCGTCGGCGCCGGCGCGCTGTCGACCTTCCTCGCCAAGGCGCATTCGGCGGTGAGGCCGATCAAGAGCATCCGCATCTGGAACCGAACGCCGGTTAATGCCGAAAAGGTCGCCGCCGGCTTGCGCGCCGAAGGGCTCCCGGCCAGCGCAGCCGGCGATCTCGGCGCCGAGCTCGCCGAGGCCGACATCGTCTCCTCGGCGACCATTTCCACCGAGCCGCTGATCAGGGGTGCGCTGTTGAAGCCGGGCGCGCATGTCGACCTTGTCGGCGGCTTCACGCCGACGATGCGCGAAAGCGACGACGACGCGATCCGGCGCGCCCGCGTCTATGTCGACACTCGCTCCGGTGCCACCAAGGAAGCGGGCGACATCGTCCAGCCGCTGGCCTCCGGCGTCCTGAAACCGGACGCCATCATCGCTGACTTGCATGAACTGGCGCGCGGCGAGAAGGCGGGCCGGCAAGGCGACGGCGAGATCACATTGTTCAAGTCGGTCGGCGCCGCGCTTGAGGACCTCGCCGCCGGCATCGCCGTCTACAAGGCGCTCAAGCGATAGCTTCGCTTGCCGGCACCATGCCCATCGCTTGCGCGATCAGCGCAAAATCATGCGCGCCGATGGCAAGCAGCCCAAAACGGAACTGGTAGCCCCAGTTCGGCCGGCCAGCCGTCAAGTCGAGCCGGTCGAGCAACGGCTTGATCGGCGCTTCCCCAGCCTTCGCCCAGTCGACATCACGCCGGAACGGCGTGAAGCCTGCGCCCATGTAGCCCCGGTAGGGCTCGCCGTCGCGCACCGTGCCGATGGCGGTGAAAGATTGCAGGCCGTCCTTTTCGCCTAGGACCGTGCTCGGCGAATAGTAGACGATGCGGTCGCCTGGCTTGACGCGGCGCAGCGGCGCCGCCTTGCCATGATTGACCTGCATGAAGCCGCCTTCGCGGCCGATCCTGACATGCGCCGCCGAGGCGACCGCGATCCAGTGCGCACTCATCCCTGGTCTCCCTCGTTCAGCCAATAGACGCGCAGCCGGTGGTTGTCGGGATCGAGCGCAACGAAGGTGCGGCCGAAATCCATGTCCGTCGGCGCCTGCAGGATCTTCAGGCCGCGCCCGGCCCAGTCCCCATGGGCAGCGTCGACCGCCGCCGGCGTGTCCTGCGCAAAGACGAGCTCGGCTCCGCCGCCCGCGGCGGCCGCCGCCGGCTCCACCGTGTGGCGCGACCACAGCCCAAGCTTGAAGCCGTTGTCGAGCACAAACAGCACGAAGGTCGGCGACGCCTCGACCGGTTGCCGCCCGAGCAGCGCGCCGTAGAAGGCGCCGCTCCGCTCCGGACTGTCGACGTAGAGGATAACGAAATTTGAGGTGTTCATGTCTGCTCTCCAGGGTTTCGATTGGAGGAGCATAGGCCGCCCCACTGTCAGATTCTGGCAGCAGGCATTTTGCAAGAGCGCGTAACGAAACGTCAGGCCTCTGGCCCACGCTTTGGTGCGTCCAGCGTCGCTCGCCACGCCTTGAGGAGAGCCTGGCGACGGCGCGGGTAGCGAATTTCGGTGGCGCTGAGGGCGGAGATGCGATCGGCGCGGAAATGGCGGAAATCCTGCCGCGTCTCGCACCAGGCGACCACAATCCTCACCTTGTCGAAGAAGCCGAGCGCGAAGGGCCAGACCATGCGCCGGGACTGGACCCCTGCCGCAT
>NZ_RZOJ01000326.1:0-6744 GCF_003998845.1 Mesorhizobium sp. M4A.F.Ca.ET.022.05.2.1
TACTTAAAGTGCGTGAGCACCGGAAGCGCAGGAAACCGCCGTTCGCAAGCCGGCATCACCTGAATATCAGCACACCTCAAACGGCGATCGGCGCCTTGATGGTGGCATCGGCGAAGTAGTTCTCGAGCCGGAAATCCTCGAACCGGAAGGCAAAAAGGTCCTTCACCTCCGGATTGATCCACATCGTCGGCAGCGGCTTCGGCGTGCGCCGCAGTTGCTCGCGCGCCTGCTCGAAATGGTTCGAGTAGAGATGCGCATCGCCAAGCGTATGGACGAAATCGCCGGGCTTAAGCCCCGTCACCTGCGCCACCATCAGCGTCAGCAGCGCGTAGGAAGCGATATTGAACGGCACGCCGAGGAAAATGTCGCCGGAGCGCTGGTAGAGCTGGCAGGAGAGGCGGCCTTCCGAGACATAGAACTGGAACAGGCAGTGGCAGGGCGGCAACGCCATCGCCTCCACCTCGGCGGGGTTCCACGCCGAGACGATCAGTCGCCGCGAGTTGGGGTTCCGGCGTATCTCCTTCAAAAGACCCGCGATCTGGTCGATCTCGCCACCACGGCCGTCCGGCCACGAGCGCCATTGCTTGCCATAGACCGGACCGAGGTCGCCGTTCTCGTCCGCCCATTCGTCCCAGATGGAGACGCCATTGTCCTTGAGGTATTTGATGTTGGTGTCACCGGCCAGGAACCAGAGCAGCTCGTGGATGATCGACTTCAGATGCAGCTTCTTGGTTGTCGTGACCGGGAAGCCGCGTGAGAGGTCGAAACGCATCTGGTAGCCGAACACCCCACGGGTGCCGGTGCCGGTGCGGTCGCCGCGGTCGACGCCGTTCTCCAGCACATGCTTCAACAGGTCGAGATACTGGCGCATCGGCTTGGCCTCGATTCGGGTGTCAAGCAATCATAACCGACCGGCCGTCGATCGAATACCACAAAGCCCGCCGCAGATGTGGACGCGCCGATGTTGACGGCGCCGGCACCAGGTCGCGCCGGCTGCCGCCCTGTCGTCATGCTTCAGAGGGAGCCGAGCTTGCCGAGATCCTTCGCCACCAGATAGTAGAAAGTCACCCGGCTTTTGGTGTTGTCGGAGGCCATCGCCTTGCAGGCCTTCTCGATCGCGCCATCGGCCTTGTTGGCGTCGGCGACGCCGAGCTTCTTGGCGGCCCAGTTCTCCCGCACGCGTTCCAGTTCCTTCGGGTCCGTGCAGGACACCAGCGAGGAATCGCGGTTTCTGAGCGCGATGCCCAGGTGCTTCACGATCTTCTCGACCGCGTCGGCGCTGGCGCCAGCGTCGTACTTCTTCACATCCGCAAGATAGTCGGCCATCGGAAAAATCCCCTCCTCGGCGCCACGGATCCGGTCGATGAGGCTTGTGGCGCGCTACGCAATCTGTGCGCTGGGTAGCAACTCCTCACCGGTGCAAAGCTTCGGTTGAGCGCGCCGGCAAGTCAACCCTCGACGATCCATTTTGAGATAGGGACAAAGTCCCATTCGGCCTTTCAATTTCCATGATCGGCCCCTATATTCGTTTCGTCGGCTTGACCGACTATGGCGATAAACAGGCGATGCAATAAGCCGTTCGGACCCGGGGGCGGTACCCGGCGCCTCCACCAAAAACCGCTCTTTCGAAAAGAGCGGCTTTTGCTGGGGGCGAAATAGGATCGACGAAGGTGTAAAGATCGTACTTTTGCCCGGCATTGTACCACCGTCATCGGGCTAAACTTATAGTTGCCAACGACAACTATGCGGAAGCTCGTCTCGCTGCGTAATGCAGTGCGAACGCTTCAAATCAAGCCCTAGAGGTTCGCACTTCTAGGCGGGGTTCGGAGGTACCTGGCAACAGAAACCTCCACTTCTCCCTTCCTCCCACTTTTTGCAACCGCAAGTTTTTGGCCCAGGCGCGGGGCCACGACCTGTTCCCGCGCGTCCAATCGAGGCGCGATTGCGTTTCGTTCCCGATGCGGCGGGGTTATGCAAAACATGAAAAAAGGCCGGGCGAGCCCGGCCTTTCTGTTACGATATTGAGCGTTGCTTACTCGGCCGGCGCTTCCACCGTCTCCCGCGCGCGGCCGAGCGTCAGCTTGGCGAGGGTGAAAGAAATCACCGCACAGAGCGTAATGCCGGCCACCATCGGCAGCGGGGTGCCGTCGAAGAACAGTCCGGCGACACCCATGGCCAGCGCACCGATGGCGAAATGCAGCGTGCCCATCAGCGCCGAGGCCGTGCCGGCGATCTCGCCATGCTCTTCCATGGCCAGCACCGAGGTCGTCGGGATGACCAGGCCGAGGAAGCCGTAGCCGACGAAGAGCAGCGCCGCCATCACGTCGAGCCGGTCGACGCCCGAGGCCATGATCGCGAACAGCGCCACCATCGTCGTCGCATAGCCAGTCACCGCCACCCAGACGACGCGCTTCAAGCCAAAGCGATCCGCCAGCATTCCCGTCAGTTGCGACATGCCGATGAAGGCAACCGCGTTGATCGAGAAGAACACACTATAGACCGACGGGGACAGGCCGTAGTGATCGATCAGGATGAAGGACGAACTCGACAGGTAGACGAAGAAGCTCGCGATGCCGAAGCCGGCAATCGAGACCAGCCCGAGGAAGTTGCGGTCGCCCATCAGGAAGCGGTAGCCCGACAACGCCGCGCCGAAGGATGAGCCGGCACGTTCCTCGACCGGCCGCGTTTCCTTGAGCGAAGTCGCAAGCAAGATGGTGGCAAGCACCGCCGCGCCCGTCACCGTCCAGAACACGGCGCGCCAGCCGAAGCTCTCGATGATCTGGCTGCCGGTCAGCGGCGCCAGGATCGGCGATACCGAAAACACCAGCATCAGCAACGACATCAGCTTGGCCGCCTCATTGCCGGTGTGCAGGTCGCGCACGATGGCGCGCGGAATGGCCATGCCGGCGCTGGCGCCGAGGCCCTGCAGGAACCGGAAGGCGATCAGCCATTCGATGGTCGGCGCCATCGCCGAGCCGATGCCGCCGACCATGAACAATGCGAGGCCGCCATAAAGCGGCAGCTTGCGGCCGACCATGTCCGAGATCGGCCCGACCAGAATCTGGCCGAAGCCCATCGACAGGAAGAAGATCAGCAGGCTCATCTGCACCGCAGAGGTGCCGGCATGCAGGTCCTCGCCGATCGACGGCAGGGCCGGAAGATACATGTCGATGGCGAACGGGCCGATAGCGGACAACAGGCCGAGCACGACCGCGATGCGGAGGAATTTGGGACTCATGATTAGGCTTCTTTCGGATCTGGCTGCCGCCGCGAAAGCGGCGTCTAACCCAGGACGTTCCATCCCGCGACATTCCGACACCTCAGAGGGGGACCTATTGTCTCTCCGGAGCGAATGCCTTGTGTTATGTCCACAAAATTAGACACTCTTGTCCAAATCGTCAATCGCCGCTATATAGTTTTTTATGAAGCCCTGCGTTTCTCCTGACAATTTCCCGCCACGCAGCCACGAGGCAAAGCGCATTTCGGTCGTCGAGGCCGCTGCTTCGGTCTTCTGCCGCGAAGGGTTTGCCGGCGCCAACATCGATCTGATCGCCGCCGAGGCCGGCGTGTCGCGCCAGACCGTCTACAACCATCATGGCGACAAGGAAAAGCTCTTCATCGCCGTGGTGCGCGACCTGACCGAGCGCTGCAACGCCGGCATCTTCGCCACCATCGCCACCTTTCCCGACCAGCCCACCGACATCGCGGCCGATCTTGTTGGCTTCGCCGTGCGCATGAACCGCAACTGCATCTGCAACCGCGACGGCAGGTTCTTGCGCAAGCTGATCCAGGCCGAGGGCGAGCGCTATCCCGAACTGTTCGCCGAATGGCGCGAGCAAGGCCCGGGCCGCACCTGGTCGGCGCTTGCCGCCCGCTTCGCCCGTCTTGCGTATGCCGGCTATCTCTCGATCGAGGACCCCGACGTGGCTGCGCGCCAGTTCCTGGCTCTCGTCAACGCGGAATTGCAGATAACCTTCATGCTTGGCGGCGCGCCAACGGAAAGCGAAGTGTTGCAATCCGCCAGCAATGGCGTGCGCACCTTCCTTCGCGCCTTCGGCAGGCAGAAGGCCACGGCGCATGCGGCCAAGAAGAGCGTGCTCGTCGGCGCCTGAGCCATCAAAACACCGGCAATGGCCCTCGCTTCGAGAGGGCTGCGATCTATATGCGGTTTACGCCGCGCTCAAGCTTCATTACAGCTATGCGGACGATTCAACGGAACCCGACCCGCTACATGGCCGACGACCACATCCGCTACGACATTCTGGCCCAGGAGGCGTTGCGCGGCGTTATGCGCAAGGTCCTGGCCGAAGTCGCGCGCACCGGCCTTCCAGGCAACCATCATTTCTTCATCACATTCCTCACCGGCGCGCCGGGCGTTCGCGTGTCCTCGCGGCTGCGCGAGCGCTATCCGGAGCAGATGACCATCGTCATCCAGTTCCAGTACTGGGACCTGAAAGTGTCCGACACCGGCTTCGAGGTCGGCCTCTCCTTTTCCGATGTGCCGGAGAAGCTCGAAATCCCCTTCTCCGCCGTGCGCGGCTTCTACGATCCCTCGGTCAATTTCGAGCTCGAGTTCGATGTCAGGACTGATGGGGCGGCCGAGGACGAACCGGCGCAGCCCACGCCCGAGCCGCTGGCCGTCGTCACCGAGAAGAAACCGGAGACGAAGAAGAAAGCCGCCGCCGAGGCCGACAAGAAGCCCGCCGCGGCAGACGCCGGCAAAAGCGCCGACGTGGTGTCTCTCGACGCCTTCCGCAAGAAATAATTCCCCGGACGGTGCGGCATGGGCGACGTCGTCAATCTCCGCCAGGTCCGCAAGCAGAAGGCGCGGACCGAGAAGGAGCGGCAGGCCGGCGAGAACCGTGCCCTGCATGGCCGCTCCAAAGCCGATCGGGACCGTGACCGCATGGCCGCCGACAAGGCCGAGCACTTCATCGCCGACCATCGCCGCGAAAAGCCTGGTGATTCAAACGAGAGCTGAGCGCCTTACGTGAGCCCGGTCGAAAAGCGTTCCGTGACCATCCGCGGCCATCGCACCAGCTATTCGCTCGAAAAGGCCTTCTACGACGATCTCGTCGCCATCGCCGCGGCGCGAAAGCTGACGCTTGCCGCTCTCGTCGCCGAGATCGACGAGACCCGTCCGCGCGACGCCAACCTCTCCTCCGCGCTCAGGCTTTGCGTTCTGGATTGGGCCAAACGCGGGAAGAGCGGTTCGTCCTAGCCGCCATCCAGCGACTTCAGCAGGTTGTCGATCGTGAACGGATTGGACTTGGGCTTCGGTGGCGGTGGAGCCGAACCGTCATTGACGCCAGGAAGGGAGCCATCGACCTTTGGTGCTTGCTGGGCGGCCTTGCGTTGGGCGTCCCGCTTGGCCCTTTCTTCCGAGGCGATGCGCAGTGCCTCTTCGGCCTTTCGGCGTTCTTCCTCGGCTTGCGCCTTGGCCGCCGCGTCAGCCGCCTGCTGTTCCACCCTGGCTTTCGCTTCGGCATCGGCCTTGGCTTTGGCGCCCGCCTCGGCTTGCGCCTTTTCCTCGGCCTCGGCCTTGGCTTTCGCGTCGGCCTCGGCTTGCGCCTTCGCATCCGCCTCGGCCTTGGCTTTCGCTTCGGCCTCCGCCTGCGCCTTTGCCTCGGCTTCGGCCCTGGCTTGCGCCTCCGATTCAGCCTTTGCCTTGGCCTCAGCCTCGGCTTGCAGCCGCGCCTCCTCCTGTTGCCGGCGCAGTTCCTCGGCCGCCCGGTCGCGTTCGGTTTGCAGTGCCGCGTAGTAGCGCACCTCGCGGCGCAGCCGCTGCTTCTCCAGCAGCGCCGCCTGCATCGCCTCGACCCGCTGCTGCTCCTTCTCCAGCGCGCGCTGCGTCAGGAACTGCGCCAGCGGCTCGCTATCGAACAGGCGGTCGGCGGCGCCGAGCGGCCCCTCGACACTGAAATTCACCGCCGGCTCGGAGCCGACCAGCGCCTCGTCGCCTGGCCGGTAGGTGATGGCGCCCTTTGCCGAGACGGTGCTGGCGTTGAGATTCGCCGTGACGTCGGCGGACAGCGTCGCCGCCGGATTGTCGAGGCTGATCGGCGGCGCACGCAGCGTGCCGCCGGCCACCGTGAAGGCAATCTCGGTGTCTTTGGCGGCAAAATTGCCATTGGCTGCGATCTCCGGCGCGAAGCCAGCGGTCTTGGCCGCGTCGATATCGCGCCCGATCGCATCGGCCTTCTCGACGAAGGCGGGAAAGGCGTCCGGGTTGACGCCGGCGATGGTGAGCCCCCTCAGCGTCGCCGTACCGGAACCGGACAGAGCGGCCACCATCGCATCGACGGACTTGCCGCTGGTCGACAGCGCCGTCGAGACATCGCCACTGCCGCTCAGGCCGGCATTTGGCAACAGGGCCGAAAGATCGGCACCGGCGAGCTTCATCTGGCCGGAGAAAAGCCCGGTGCCGTCATTGTTCTTCAGCTCGAACAGGCCGGTCAGCGCGCCGCCGAAGAGCCTGGCCTTGAGGTCCGAGACGCGGATGCCCTCCTGGTCGAGCTTCAACGACAGCGACGCGTCATGGGCGGTGGCGAACGGCCCGGCGGCGAGCACCCCCGTGGTCAGATCAAGGTCGGCGGTGAAGGGCAGGCTGGACTTCTGGCTGAACGGTGCCGTCGGCCAGCCGCCCTTGCCGGCCAGGAAGGACTGATCGCCGAACAGCGCCACCGCCGTCGGATCGAGATCGAGCTCGTCGAGCGCCAGCGCGCCGGCAAGGTGCGGCATCTG